>JBIKJV010000151.1:0-6341 GCA_044360755.1 Phycisphaerales bacterium | reverse complement strand
AAGGGCGCGCGTCCGCAGCGCCTGCTCTACGCCAGCACCGGCACGAAGGACCCGAAGCTGCCGCCTTCGCTCTACGTGGAGGGCCTGGCGTCGCCGATCACCGTGAACACCATCCCCGAGGCGACGCTGCAGGCATTCCACGCCGGTGGCCACGTGACCGCGGTGCTGCCGCCCGACGGCGGCCCGCTGCGCGCGGCGCTGGCCGAGGCGAAGGCGGCGGGGATCGACTTCCCGGGCACCGCCGCGGCGCTGCAGAAGCAGGGGGCCGAGGCGTTCGAGAAGAGCTGGGCGGACCTGCTGGCCGACATCCGTTCGAAGAGCGGCGCGCTGGCGTCGCGCTGAGCGCACCCGTACCTTGCCGAGCACCCCGATGCCCACGCACGCGAACACGACCGGCCCCGGCGCCTTCCTGGACGAACTCCGCTGGCGCGGCCTGCTGCACCAGACGACGTCGGACCAGCTGCCGGCGTACCTGGCGACGCCGGGGCGCGTCGCCTACGCGGGTTTCGACCCGACCGGCGACAGCCTGACCGTGGGCAACTACGTGGTGATGAAGGTGCTGGCCCACTGGCAGCGCGCGGGCCACCGGCCGATCATCGTGATGGGCGGCGGCACCGGCCTGATCGGCGACCCAAGCGGCAAGAGCGCCGAGCGCCAGCTGCAGACGGAGGAGATCGTCGCCCACAACGTGGCGTGCCAGAAGCGCATCTTCGAGCGCGTGGTCGACTTCGCCGCGAAGGGTGATCGCGCCGCCGCGATGGTGAACAACGGCGACTGGCTGCGCGGGCTGGGCTACGTCGAGGTGCTGCGCGACGTGGGCAAGCACTTCAGCGTCAACCAGATGATCATGCGCGACTCGGTGAAGAGCCGCCTGGAGGGCCGCGAGCAGGGGATCAGCTACACCGAGTTCAGCTACATGATCCTGCAGGCCTACGACTTCCTGCACCTGCACCGCACCGCCGGCTGCACCGTGCAGCTGGGCGGCGCGGACCAGTGGGGAAACATCGTCAGCGGCATCGACCTGGTGCGCCGGATCTGCGGCGCCGAGAGCTACGGCATCACCAACCCGCTGGTCACGAAGTCCGACGGCGGCAAGTTCGGCAAGAGCGAGAAGGGCGCCGTCTGGCTCACCGCCGACCGGACCAGCCCGTTCCGCTTCCACCAGTTCTGGCTGAACACGGGGGACGCCGACATCGCGAAGTTCCTGCGCTGGTTCTCGTTCCTGCCGCAGGAGCGCGTGCTGGAGCTCGAGGCGGCCGCCGCCGCGCGCCCGCAGGAGCGCGAGGCGCAGCGCGCGCTGGCGAACGAGATGACCGAGCTCTTCCACGGGCCCACCGAGCGCGCGAACGCCGAGGCCGCGGGCAAGGCGCTGTTCAGCGGCGACGTGGCGGGGCTGGATGCGCGAACCGTCGGCGAGATCGCCGATGACCTGCCGTGCACGGTGCTGGAGCCGGGCGAACTGGGCGGCGAGGGCGTGGCCCTGCTCGACCTGCTGCCGCGCACGACGCTGGCCGCCAGCAAGCGCGAGGCGCGGGACTTCCTGGCCGCCGGCGCGGTGCTGGTGAACGGCGAGAAGGCCGCGCCCGATGCGCGCCTGACGCCGGCCGCGCTGCTGCACGGCCAGGTGGCGCTGCTGCGGCGCGGCAAGAAGAACTGGCACGCGGTGCGTGCGAACGCCGTCTGAGCGGTGCGCGCGGGAGTCAGCGGGGCGCGGATTCCGCGCTGGGGGTGCGCGGCGCGACGCGCACCGTGACCCGCGGCGCGGTGCCGCGCGCGGTGCCGGCGACGTCGATCACGGAGACGCCCTCGGGCAGGCGCCAGAAGGTCACGGGGAGCTCGGCGGTGCCGGGCTGGCGGAGCGCCGTCTCGGGCACGTCGACCACCGCGGCGGGCAGGAACTCGCCGCGCTCGATCGAGGCGATCGCCGCGCGCGGGCCGGTGACGACCACGCCCGCGACCGCGTCAAACCCCTGCGCCGGGGCGATGTCCCAGCGTGCGAAGGCTTCGGGGCCGACGGCGAGCCGCACCGGGACGCGGGCGAGCTTCGCCTCGCCGCTGGTGGCCAGCAGCGTGAACGACACCTTGGCGCGCGGCGGCACCACGCGGCAGAGTTCCTTCCAGCGGGCCAGCGCCTCGGGCAGGCGCAGGTCGACGTCCACCTGCTGCGGCTTGCCGGGCTCCATGTTCTTGGTGTCGACGACGGCGTCCACGTTCAGCGCGCCGACCGCCGCACGCGCCTCGGCGGGCAGCGTCACGGCCACGACCGGCGGGTCGACGACGATGTCGCCCTGCACCGCGGCGCTTGGCAGCACGGCCGTGACCGGCACCTGCTCGGTGGCCAGCGCACCCACCGAGATCCGCTGCGACTCGGGCCGCACGCGGACGATCTCGACGCCCATCGCCGAGAACGCGGGCTCGTGGGCCAGCGCCTCGGCCAGGTCGATCGTGTGCATGCCCGCCGCCGAGGGGATGTCGCCGTTGCCGCTCGAGAGCGTCACGCCGTTGCGCAGCTCGTCCTCGATGCGCTCGAGCGCGCGGCGGCTGCCGCGGACCTCGACGGTCACCGAAACCGAGCCGGATGGCTCGACGTACTGCGCCCGCGGGTCTGCCACGGTGAAGCGCACCGTGCCCGTCGTGGTGACGGCCTCGCGCGTCCGGTCGTTCGCGTAGGCCCAGATCAGCAGCGCGATGATCGCGGCCGCGACCAGGTTCAGCAGGTCGGAGCGCCAGTTGGTGGTGATCCGCATCACGCCTGCACCTCCGTTCCGGCGTTCTCGCGCGGTCCCGTCGCCGCGGCCAGGCGCTGCTGCAGCGTGCGCGCGAAGTCGTCGTAGGCGATCGGGTCGCCCAGCTCGCCGCCCGACGCGATGCGGATCGAGCCGGTCTGCTCGCTCACGACGACGACGACCGCGTCGGTGTCCAGCGTCGCGCCCAGCGCAGCCTGGTGGCGCGAGCCGAGCCGCGCGGGCACCAGGCTGGCGTCCGCGAGCGGCAGCTGCACGTTGGCCGCCGCGATGCGGTCGCCGCGGATGACGACCGCCAGGTCGTGGAGCGGGCTGTTGGGCCAGAAGATCGACTCGAGCAGGCGGGCCGAGATCTCGCCGTCGATCGGCACGCCCGTCCCGATCATGTCGCCGAGCGGCACGGAGCGCTCGATGACGATCAGCGCACCGAACTGGTTGCGGCTGAGGAACTCGACTGCCTCGTCGATGGCGGGCACCACCTGGCTGAACTGGGCCGCCCGTCCGCCGAACCAGCGTGTCTGGCCGATCCGGATCAGGCCCTGGCGCAGCTCCGGCTGGAAGATCACGACCAGCGCGATCGCCAGCGTGCCGGCCAGCGCCTCGGCGACGAAGCGCAGCCGGGCGAACGTCTCGCTGCCTGAGCCCGCGAAGCGCAGGCTCAGGATGATCGCCGCCAGGATGACGATGACGCCCTTCAGGACGCCTGCGCCGCGGGTGCCGCGCAGGAACCGCAGCACCGCGAAGACGGCCAGCCAGATCACGGCCAGCTCGATCGCGATGGCGATCGGCTCGTTGCCGCGGAAGAGCTGTCCGAGTCCCTCGATCATGGTGCCCGGGCGAGTATAGGGTTCCGTGTGCGCATCCGTCCGTGGCAGCGGTGCATTACGATGCCTGCATGACCCGCGCCACGAGCAGCTTCTCCCTCGGACGCTTCACCGCCACCTGCGCCGCGACGGGGCGCCCGCTGGTGCCCGGCGAGTCGATCGTCGCTGCGCTCTGCGAGGTCCCGCCCGGCGAGGAATCCGGTCACGAGTTCATCCGCCGGGACTATTCCGCGGGGGCGTGGGACGGCGGCGCGCGGCCCTCGGACCTCGTCTGCTTCTGGCGCACGACCGCACCCGAGCCCGACGCGAAGAAGCGCCTGCTGGTGGACGACGACACGCTGGTCGAGCTCTTCGACCGCCTGGACGGCGACGACCGCGCGCAGCGCCTGGCGTACCGGTGGCTGCTCTGCCTGATCCTGCTGCGGAAGAAGATGCTGCGGCACCTGCGCGTCGAGCGCGATGGCGACACCGAGTGGTGGCTGGTGCAGAAGCGCGGTCTGGGCGACGAACTGCCGCCGATCCGCGTGCGCAACCCGAAGATCCGTGACGAGGACCTGCAGGAACTCTCCGAGCACCTCGGCGAGGTGATGCAGAGCGACCTGTGATCGCGCGGCGCGCGCTGCTGCTGGTGGCGTGCCTGGCGGCCGGCGCGGCTGTCGGGTGCGATGCGACGCAGAAGTCGGACGGGACCGGTGGTGTGGGTGCTGCCGCGGCCGCAGCCGTTCCGCCTGCGGCCCAGTCGATCGCCGATGCCGAGCGGGCGCGCGTCGGCGCGCTGGCGTGCCTGCATGCCAAGGGCGTGGTCGAGCTGCGGTCGCGCGACGCGTCGGGCGACCACTTCGACCAGGGCGACGTCGACTTCCGCTGGATGCCGGGGCGCGGCGTCGCGGCGAGCATCTCGAAGTTCGGCGACCGCTGGTCGTGGATCGGCAGCGACGGCACGCGCTGGTGGGCGTTCGAGCTGAAGGCCGACCCGGTGAAGCTGCGGTGGGGGCGCCTGGAACGCGAGCGGGCCGGCATCGTCGGCGCGCTGCCGTGGCTGATGGCGCTGCGGCCGCTGGTGCCCGTGCCCGGCGCCGAGGTCCGCATGGCCGATGGCCGCGCGCGCGTCCGCGTGCAGGCGGAGGGCGCGGTGCTGCCCGCCGGTGCCGCGCTGGAGGCGGACTTTGACCCCGCGACGCACGCGCCGGTCGCGGTGCGCGTGTGCCGCGGCGGCGCCGTCGAGTGCGAGGCGGCGCTGGCCGAGCTGGGCGCCGTCGAGGTGGAGGGCATGACGATGGGCACGTGGCCCGTCATCCCGCTGCGCGTGCGCGTGCGCGGCGCGGGCGACCGTGCGGGAAGCGAGATCGCGGTCTTTCTGGACCGGCCGCGCGCGGACCGTGAGGCGGTGGACCGGGCGGCGCTCTACGACATGGATGGGCTGCGCGCGAAGTTCGCGCCCGGCGCGGTCGAGGGGGACGCCCCGTGAGCCGCCACGGGGCGTGCCGGTCGGCGTCGGCGTTCGCGCTGGCGCTGGTGGCGCTGGTGGCCAATGGCACGGCGCGTGCCGCCGCGGCCGACGCCGACCCGCCGCGGCGCGAACCGATGCTTGCCGCCGCCGATGCCGCCAACGCCTGGTTCCTGGTCGAGCGGAGCGGTGCGCGCGGCGCGGAGCACGTGCTGCTGCACCATGCCGATGGGATGGGCGGGCCGTTCGTGCGCGAGGTGGCCGTCCTTCGGACGCAGCCCGAGGCGATCGCCTGTGGCGCCGAGCTCGGCGCGCCGGCGATGTGGCTGGTGGCCGCTCCGCGGGCGGCGGGGGGACGGCGCGAAGTCTGGCGATCGCGCGCGGTGCGGAACCCGGTCTCGGGCCAGTACGCGTACGACCCGCTGGGGAGGCTGGAGCTGCTGGCGGGGCTGCCAGGGGATGGTGTGCCGTTGCGCGCATGGTGCGAGGGCGGAAGGCTCCTGGTGCAGCGCGGGCAGGCCGACCCGGAACGCCTGGGGCCGTCGGGGTGGGAGCCCGCGCCGACCGCCGTGGTGCCTGATTCGGCCCTGGTCCCGGGTGCGGCGCCACCGATGCGCCTGGCGCGCGGTCGTGATGGAGGCATACGCCTGATGCTTGCGCGTGCGGAGGGCGCGCCGGTGCAGCTGGCGGCGATCGATGCACCGCGGCAGCCGTGGGCACTGGTCGGCGAGGGTGGCGGCCTGGCGCTGCTGCTGGCGACCGGCGACGGCGGCGCGGCTTGGCGGCGCATCGACGCGGCCGACGGGCGCCTTGGCCCGGTCGTCGTGCTGGAGCCGCACCTGCCGCAGGGCAGGCGCTGGCTGGTGTGGCCGATCCTGGCGGGGGTGGCGATGCTGGCCGGGATCGTGGCGGTCGTCTTCCGGGCTCAAGCCTCGCGCACGTGATGGCCGATGAGCGTGCGGGCGGCGGACCGCCCGCACGAGCGCACGATGAGCGAGAACTCGACGATGGCTGAGATGGTGGCGGCGTTCCACCAGGTGGCGGCAGGGGTGGAGGGCACCCACCGCATGCTGATGCAGCGCGTCGAGGAACTGACCCGCGAGCTGGAGTCGCTGCGCGGGGCACCGGCCACGTCCGGCGTCCCGGTGTGCGACGGGGCCGTGACGCTCGAGACGATCGAACGGCAGGTGGTGGTGGCCACGCTCGAGCGCTTCGCCGGGCACCGCGACCGCACCGCCAAGGCGCTTGGCATCGGGGTCCGCACGCTGGGCATGAAGCTCAGGCAGTGGAAGGACGCCGGGCTGGTGCCGTCGAACCTCTGATAAC
>JBIKJV010000150.1:0-6388 GCA_044360755.1 Phycisphaerales bacterium | reverse complement strand
GTGCACGGGGGCGTCGAATCGCTCGCCGACCCCGTCGGGCCAGCGGACCGTGATCGACCGCACGGAGCCGCCGCCCAGCCCGAACCACGCCTCGGCCGGCACCTGCGAAAGGTACGAACGCCACGGCATCACGCGCCGCCGGAGCGTGCGCCCGTCGGTGAGGAACAGTTCGACCGAGGCGCCAACCGAGGACCGATTGCCCACCGCCCCGGGGTCGGAGAGCGCCACGGCGCACGACCGGCCGCGCGCGCCGGTGCCGCGGAGGACCCGCGGGCTGCCGGTGACGGGCACCAGCACCAGGTCGAGCGCACCGTCTCGGTCCAGGTCGGCCCACGCCAGGCCGCGACCGACCGCCGGCACCGCAAGCGCACCAAGTGCGGCAGGCGGGACCTCGGCCCATGCCGCGCCCTCGGGGCTTCCCGTGTTCCAGAAGACCTGCGCTGCCTGGGCGTACCGCTGCGAGGGCTGCACCTCGGCGATCCGGTCCTCGATGTGGCCGTTCGCCTGCACCAGCTCCTCGCGGCCGTCGGCGTCCAGGTCGGCGAACACCAAGCCGAAGGTCAGCGGGCGGCGCGTCGCCGCGGCCAGGCCCTCCAGGATCGCGTCGTCGTCGAAGTGCCGGCCGTCGCGCGTGACGTAGAAGCTGGTCGGCTGGTTGGCGAAGTTGCCCATCGCAACGGCCAGCGCGCCGTCGTTGCGGTGGTGCGCGGCGTCGATCCCCATGGCGCCGGTGGCGGCCCCGCTGCGGTCGAAGGCGATGCCGGACGCCACCCCATGCTCCTTGAAGCGCCCCCGGCCATCGTTGACGAACAGGAAGTGCTGCACGGTGTCGTTGGCCACCGCGATGTCCAGGTCGCCGTCGCCGTCCACGTCCTCGACGCAAAGTCCCAGCGCCTTCGCCACCGGGGCCTGCGTGGCAGGGTTGCGGACCGCCAACCCGCGTGACGAGGTGGCATCGGCGAAGCGAAGCGGCGCGACCTGCTCCCACAGCCGGACATCGGTGCCCGCGAAGCCCGTCGGAGGCCCGTATGCGCGGCCAATGCCGGTGAGCGTGTAGTTGACGCGCAGGTCGATGGCCGGCGACCACTCCACGTAGTGCGCCACCAGCAGGTCAAGGTCTCCGTCCCGGTCGAAGTCGGCCATCGCAAGCGCGGTGGACCATCCGCGGTCGGCAGCCAGCCCGGCATCCGCGGTGGCTTCGCGCCAGTGCGAAGGGGCGCCGGCTGGCGCGTCGGGGACGAAGAGCCGGACGCCGTCGACGCCAGTGGCCAGGATCTCGGCGCGGCCGTCGCCGTCCAGGTCCACGGCGGCCACGGCCATCAGCTGCCCGGGGCGCTCGAGCCCGGTGTTCGCCAACCGCACGAATCGCGGCCCCGGTGCACCGGGCGCAGCCTGCGCGAAGACGGCGATCCCCTGCCCGCGCGGCGTGCCGGCCGGGGTGTCGGGCCAGGCGTCGCCGTCGGCGAAGAGCAGGTCCTCGCGTCCATCGCCGGTCACGTCGGCCACGCAGACCCCGCCGCCCATCGTCTCTGGCAGCAGCCGCCGCCCGTCCGCGCCGTTCGTGCGGGTGAAGTCGATGCCCCACGCGGCGGTGACGTCCTCGAAGGGCATCACGGGCGTGGTGGGCGCGGGGCCGGCCGGGGCGGGACCCTGGCTGGCGGCCGGGGCGGGCGCCACGGGTGCCGGCGCGGGGCGCGGCCACCAGCGCCAGGCGCCGTAGCCGGCGGCAGCGATCGCGGCGACCGCGACCGAACGCCAGAAGGCGCGGCCGATCACGCGGTCGTCACCGGGCGGGGTGCGGCGGGCCGTCATGGCGCACTCCCGGCGGCGGGTGCGGCCGCAGCGGTGGCCGCAGGCGCCGTGACGCCGCGGCCCAGGTCGTAGATCGCAGCCGGTTCGACGGCGTGGTCCGCGGCCGGATCGCGGGCACGCGCCGCGCGCTCGGCACGGTCGCGGGCGTTGTCGTCGGGGCGGTAGCGCTCGTAGGCGGCGCGGGCGGTGCGTTCGTCGTCCGCGGCCCCCTGCGCGGCGGCGACCTGCGCGCGGACGTACCACGCCTGGAACCGCTGGCTGTCCTCGCGCAGCGCGCGCTCGCAGCGTTCGGCGGCCTCGGCGAGGAGCGCCGCGCGGCGTGGGCCTTCGTCCGGGGACCGCAGGGCACGCGCCTGCTCCAGGCACGCGGTCGCCCACTCGACCAGCATGCGATCGTCGCGCGAGAAGTCGAACCCGCGCGCGGCGGCATCACCCTGCTGCGAGGCCGCGACGGTGCGGAAGCCCTCGATCGCCCGTTCGAACGCGCCCTGCTGCAGGTCGATCACGGCCGACCAGTACGTGACGGCCCACGGCAGCTCGCCGGGGTGCTTCGCGGCAGCCGTCCGCAGGAAGTCAGCGGCCTCGTCCAGCCGGCCGTCGCGCAGTGCCACGCGCGCACGGCCGATCCATCCCTCCACGCGCCCCGCCGCCGCGACGCGCGCGAACGCTTCGTCGGCCAGCGCCCACTGCCCCTTGCCGGGGGCGCGGTCCGCCACGCGGAAGCGCGCGATCGCGGCGTCGTACCAGCGTTCCCACTCGGGGACGTCGGCCGCGCCGCCGACGGACACGCCTGGGGGCCCGTGCGCGTCGTCCGCAGCCCGGACGCCACCCTCCACGGAAAACGTCACGCGGTCCGTGGCCAGTGTCAGGATGGGCAGGTCGTTCACGCGGCCGCTGCCGTAGGCATGCCGCATGTACGTGGCATCGAACTTCCGGTACCGCACCGCCGCGTCGATGACCACCGGCCCACGCGCATCGGCCGGCACGGTGAACGCCAGCCGCGTCAGGTCGGCCGCGCCGGGCGGCACCTGGTGGTTGTAGAGCGGCACGAAGATGTCCTGCGGGTTGCGGCGGTCGATGCGGTTGCCGTCGCGGTCCAGCATGTAGACGTTGAGGAACTTCGACCACGGGTCGACGCCCCCCTTCGCATCCATCGCGCCCATGCGGCCGATCACGCGGTCGCCGGTGCGCACCGTCACGTCCAGCCAGACCTCGTTGCTGTCGGCCGTGCCCTGCGTGAATTCGTGGCCCATTGCGGCCAGCGCACGGACGACGGCCTCGACCAGGTAGGTGCCGCCCGCGCGGAGGGCGGGACCGAACTCGCCCAGCGGCGCGGTCTCGGCACCGTCCGCCTGGCCGTCCGCACGCAGCGCGAAGAGATCCAGGCGCAGCGACCGGCGGTTGAACGCCTGGCACTCGGCCACCGCGGCGTCGGCGTGCGGCAGGCCGGCAAGCGCGGGCGTGGCCGTGTTGGCCGAGCGGAATGCGTGGTCGCGCAGGCTGAGCGCTTCGCCCCCGGGCGCGGCGGACGGGGTCACCGTAGGCACCGGCCCCTCGGCGATGCGGCGCACCTTCGCGCCGGGGTCGCTGCTTGCCTGAGCGGGCATGTGGCACCCGGCGCAGTCGGTCTCGGCGTGCTTCGGCCAGTACCAGCCCTGCACGCCGTGGCCGCTGCGGTTCGAGAGCCGCCAGCTGTCGTAGTGGTTCTGCCCGGGCAGCCAGCGGTAGTCGTTCACCTCCTGCGGGATGAACACCTTGTGGCAGGCGCCGCAGAACTCGGCGCTCCGATGGACCTCGGGCTTCAGGAACGTGCGCGCATGGAACGAGGGCTTCGCCAGGATCAGCTGGCGGTTGACCCAGCGCAGGAACGCGCTCTCGCTGGCGGCGAACGGGTACTGCGGGCTCTCCTCGACCACCAGGTCGGCGTTGCCGCGCGTCGAGCCGATCGCGACGACGCCGTGGCAGGTGGTGCAGGTGATGCTGGCCGATGCGATGGGGTTGGCCGCCAGGTCCAGCGCGGGATCGTCGAATCGCGCGTCGTCGAACTGCCCCGTCAGGAGCGGCACCGGGTCGTGGCAGCCTGCGCAGAAGCGCGCGTCCGCCACGGATCCGTCGTGGTCGCGCGCACGGCGGCGCGTCTCGCGCACGCTGAAGGCGTAGAGCGGGTTGTTGAAGCTGCTGGCGGCGTGGACGGACTGCGCGTGGCGCGCGCCGGCGTCGGCGTGGCAGGAGACGCAGTAGTCATCCATCCGCAGCGCGCGTTCAGGAAGCGGCTGGCCAGAGGCCGTGCGCAGCAGCGCAGGCGCGAAGCGCGGGTCGGGCGCGGGCGGTTCCGCCAGCTCGGCCAACGTCGGCAGATGCGCGGCGCGCTCGTCCAGGCGGGCCACGTCCGCCTGGTGCCAGGCCAGCAGTGCAGCGGCCATTGCGGCGGTGGCGCCCGCGAACGCGGCGCCCGCACGCCAGCGGATCGCGCGCCCAGCCAGCCGATGCAGCAGAAAGGCCCAGACGACCACCATCGGCGCCGCCACGTGCAGCGCATAGACCCAGCCACGGGGCTCGGGCACGCGCGCCTGCGGCAGCGCCGCGGCCTCGCCCGGGCGCAGCAGCGCAAGCCCCGTCACCAGGATCGCAAGCGCCGCGGCGAGCGCCACGAAGCCCATCGCGACGGCGCGCCGGTTCGTGTGGCCCCACGCGCGCCGCAAGTGACCGGCAGCGAACGCCACGAAGGGCAGCACCAGCAGCAGACCCAGCACGAGATGCGCCAGGAACATCCACAGGTAGGCGGGCCCCTCGAGCGGCCCGCGCACCGCGCCGCCGCCCCAGCTGACCGTCGCCAGGAACGCGGAGTTCGCGACCAGCGCCGCGAAGAGCGCCAGCACCACGTGCAGCAGGCGCCGCAGGCGCCGCGTGACCACGGCGCCGGGGCGCGCCGCACCGGTCCGCGGGTGGTCGTCGGTGGCGTCGCGGGGCACGCGGCCAGTGTAAGTCGGGCGGGCGCGCCCACCGCCGCGGACGCCGGCCCGGAAAGGCTGCCGTGCGTCAGCGGCCGCCGGTGATGCGGGTGTTGAAGCGCGCGTGCAGCGCGTCACGGGCGGCGGTCGGGGCCGCGGGGTCGCGCGTGGGCAGCGGGGCCAGCGTGGCGCCACCGCCGGTCAGCAAGTCCATGTCCTTGCACCACCCGTCGACGCCCAGCACCCAGTGGCGAACGAAGCCCGCCGGACAGGCCGGCAGCGCATCGGCGCGGAAGCGCAAGCGGACTTCCTCGCCCGCGGCGAACGTCGCGCAGGCGTCATCGGTGGCCGCCACCAGCGGCGTGCAGTCCCCGAAGGCGGTGTATGCGCCCGGCTGCACGCGGCAGTCCCACAGCGGGCGCGACCGGCCGTAGTCGTAGTCAGGGCGCCGCTGCGCGTGCGTGGTCCGTGCGGGGAAGCCGTTCGCCGCGACGGCGGCGGCAGCCAGCGGCAGCGCGTGCTCGGCCAGCTGCGGGCACGGCTCGGTCCACGCCAGCCGTACGCGGTCAAGGTAAAGCTCCATGGTCGTGCGCAACCGCAGCGCGGTGCAGCCCTTCGGCAGCGCCGCGCGGTCGATCGGGAAGGCGCACGTGCGCGGCATGCCTGCGGGATAGCCGTACTCGGCCACCAGCGGCATCCAAGCGCCGGTCGCAGGATCCAGCGCCTCGAGCGTCGGCGCGCGGTACGCCGCCTGCGCCTGCCACATGGCGAACGCGGTCGACGAGTACGGGTACTCGACCCAGCCGTCGACCACCAGGATCGGATCGCCCGCCCCTGCATCGATGGGCTGCGGGAACGAGAGCGTCACGGTGCACTCACCGGCCAGGCGACCGATGAACCGTGGGTCGGACGGGCCAAGGTCGGCTGCCACGCCGTCGCGGGCGAGCAGCGCAGCCGACTGGTCCGGCCCCGCGTCGATGCGCACACCGCTGGGCGCCATGGCGCGACGCCAGGTGCGCACCCGCCCCGTCGGCGCGGGGCCGTTGATCGCCATGCGCTCGTCCAGGCAGAGATCCCAGCCATCCGGCACGTCGACGGCCACCAGGCGCGCGGCATCCAGCATGCACGACTCTTCCATCGGCTCGCCCAGGCGGATCTCGTAGGCGCCGTTGCGCGGCTGCAGCGCGCCAGCACTGCCCAGCAGCACGCGCTCCGTCGGCCGCGGCGGCGCGTACACCGGCGCCAGCGTGCCGTCGGCGCGGCGCTCGACGCCGGCCAGGTAGCCGATCCCGCCCACGCCCAGGCAGTCGGTCACGAACGCGAAGCGGTTCCCGTCCCACGCAAAGATCACCGGGCAGCTGGAAATCTGGCGCTGCGTCTCGGTCACGGTGCGCGTGCCCGCGGGGAACGGCCCCTCGCCCTGCGTCACGGCGTCGGACCAGTCGATCGAGAGGAAGTCGACCTCCTGGCTGCCGCCAAGCCCGTACAGGACGGGCTCGATCGAGTGCGGGCCGGACGTGCGCGCGGGCATCGCGTCGCGCGCCACCCATTCGCCGCCGATCCGGGCGTCGGCGCGCGTGCCGATCCCGCTGGCATTGGTGCGCATCTGCTGCGAAGGGTCGGTG
>JBIKJV010000149.1:0-6411 GCA_044360755.1 Phycisphaerales bacterium | reverse complement strand
GCCCGCAACGACTTCCACATGACCGACAGCGAGGAGTTCTTCATCCAGCTGAAGGGCGACATCGTGGTGCGGATCCGCGACAAGGATGGCCTGCGCGACGTGCCGGTGCGCGAGGGCGAGACGTTCTTCATCCCCCCGGGCGTGCCGCACAGCCCACAGCGCGGGCCAAACACGCTGGGCCTGGTGGTGGAGCGCCGCCGCCCCGAGACCGAGCCAGAACACCTGATGTTCTTCTGCGAGAAGTGCAACGAACTGGTCTACGACAAGGTGTTCTGCTGCAAGGACATCGTCAAGCACTTCGCGGAGGCGATGGAGGAGTTCTGGGCGGATCCCGCGCTGAGCACCTGCAAGCACTGCGGCACGCGCGTGCCGCGTCCGTTCTGACGGCGGTGCGTCGCGCGCGGGACGAGCGATGATCGACCTCCACACGCACATCCTGCCCGAGCGCTGGCCCGACCTCTGCGAGCGCTACGGCTACCCGGGCTGGGTGAGCATCGAGCACTGCGGTGCGTGCCGTGCGCGGCTGTGGCGCGACGGGAAGGTGTTCCGCGAGATCCAGTCGAACTGCTGGGACCCGGCAGTGCGCGCGCGCGAATGCGACGCGGCCGGCGTGCGCGTGCAGGCGCTGAGCACGGTGCCGGTGATGTTCGGCTACTGGGCGAAGGCCGCGGACGCCGCGGATCTGGCGGCGATCCTGAACGACCACGTGGCGGGCGTCGTGCGCGACTACCCCGGGCGCTTCGTCGGGCTGGGCACGGTCCCGATGCAGGACGCGCGGCTGGCGGTGCGCGAGCTGGAGCGCTGCGTGCGCGACCTGGGCATGCCAGGCGTGCAGATCGGTTCCAACGTCAACGGGCGGAACCTGGACGACCCCGCGGTGGTCGAGGTGCTGACCGCCGCGGCGGAGCTGGGCGCGTGCGTCTTCGTGCACCCGTGGGACATGATGGGCGCCGACCGCATGGCGCGGCACTGGTTCCCGTGGCTGGTCGGCATGCCCGCCGAGACGGCGCTGGCGGTGGGCAGCGTGTGCTTCGGGGGCGTGCTGGAGCGGCTGCCCGCGCTGCGGATCGCGTTCGCGCACGGCGGCGGCGCGGCGCCGATGACGCTGGGACGCTGGGAGCACGGCTTCCGCGAGCGGCCCGACCTGTGCCAGACGATGACCAAGGAGTCCCCGCGCGATTCGATCCGCCGGGTGTGGTTCGACTCGCTGGTGCACGACCCCGAGGCACTGCGGCTGCTGCTGGGCGTGGCGGGGCCCGGCAAGGTGGCGCTGGGGACGGACTACCCGTTCCCGCTGGGCGAGCTGGAGCCCGGGGCCGTCGTGCGAGCGGCCGGCTGGCTGGACGACGCCACCCGCGCCAGCATCCTGCACGGGGCGGCGGCGGCGTTCCTGGGGCCGCGGGCGGCAGGCACGCTGCGCGCGGCGGGCATCCCCGAACCTACGATCGCGCACGCATGACCACCGCCGGACACGCCGCCTACGCCGCACCTGCCGCACTGGACACCTCGGCCGCGCATGCCGCGCGCCTGGATGCCGCCGACCCGCTGCGGACGGTGCGCGACGAGTTCGAGTTCCCGGTGGGCCCGGACGGCCGGCCGCTTACGTACCTCTGCGGCAACTCGCTCGGCCTGCTGCCGCGCGAGGCGCGCCGCTTGGTGAACGAGGAGCTGGACGACTGGTCGCGACTGGCGGTCGAGGGCCACCTGCATGCGCGGCGGCCGTGGGTGGATTACCACGAGCAGTTCCGCGAGCTGGGCGCGCGGCTGGTCGGGGCGCAGCCGGGCGAGGTCGTGATGATGAACTCGCTGACCACGAACCTGCACCTGATGATGGTCTCGTTCTGGAGGCCTGCGGGCACGCGGACGAAGGTGCTGATCGAGCGCGGCGCGTTCCCCAGCGACACCTACGCCGTGCACACGCACGTGCGGGCGCGTGGGCTGGACCCCGCGGCGCACGTGATCGAGGTTGGGCCGCGCGCGGGCGAGGCGCTGATCCGCGAGGAGGACGTGCTGGCCGCGATCCGCGAGGCCGGCCCGACGCTGGCGCTGGTGATGCTGGGCGGCGTGAACTACGCCACGGGGCAGGCGTTCGACATCCAGCGCATCACGGCGGCCGCCCACGCGGTGGGCGCGATGGCCGGCTGGGACCTGGCGCACTGGGCGGGCAACCTGCCCGCGCGGCTCCACGACTGGGACGTCGACTTCGCCTGCTGGTGCTCGTACAAGTACCTGAATGCCGGGCCCGGCGCGGTGGCGGGGTGCTTCGTGCACGCGCGTCACGGCGCGGACACCGCGATCCCGCGCTTCGCCGGCTGGTGGGGCAACGACCCGAAGACGCGGTTCGCGATGGGCCCGGACTTCGTGGCGCGCGCGGGCGCGGACGGGTGGCAGCTCTCGAACCCGCCGATCATGGCGCTGGCGCCCCTCCTGGCCAGCCTGCGCATCTTCGACCGCGTGGGCATGGACGCGCTGCACGCGAAGAGCCGCGCAGTGACGGGATACCTGCGCGGGCTGCTGCACGCGTGGGCGCCCGAGGGCTGCCGCATCATCACGCCGGACGCGCCCGGCACGCACGGCGCGCAGCTGAGCATCGCGTTCGACCGCGACGCCCGCGCACGGCACGCCGAACTGGGCCGCCGCGGCGTCATCTGCGATTTCCGCGAACCGAACATCGTCCGCCTCGCACCCGCCCCGCTCTACAACGGCTTCGCCGATGCGCACGCCGCCGCCGCCGTGCTCTGCGGGAAAATCGGTGATTGAAGCCGGGTCTCATTTTCCGAAATTCCACATGCCACGCAGCGCGATCATCGTCGGAGCCGGACTCGGAGGCTCGCTCCTGGCCCACTACCTGGGACAGCGCGGGTGGGACGTCACCGTGTACGAGCGCCGCGGCGACCCGCGCGCGAAGGGGCACGTCGGCGGGCGATCGATCAACCTTGCGATCAGCGCGCGTGGGCTGAAGGCGCTGCAGCGCGCCGGCCTGGACGCGGCGATCCACGAGCACGGCATCCGCATGCCCGGGCGCATGCTGCACTCCCCTGCCGGCGCCACGGCATTCGTGCCGTACTCGGCCGACCCCACGCGGGCGATCATGAGCTTCAGCCGCAGCGCGCTGAACATGATGCTGCTGCGCGCCGCGGCGGCACACCCCACCGTGCGCATGCAGTTCGACCACCGCTGCACGGGCTTCGACGAAGCCGCCGGCACGATCTCCTTCGAGCGTCCGGACGGCACCACCGCCACCGTGACGGCCGACCTCGTCGTCGGCGCCGACGGCGCGTTCAGCGCCGTGCGCGGCCACATGTCGCGCCGCGAGCGCTTCGACTACTCGCAGGACTACCTGGGCCACGGGTACAAGGAGCTGTCGATCCCGCCCGTCGCGTCGGGCCCGCACGCGCCGTTCGCGATGGAGCCGCACGCACTGCACATCTGGCCGCGTGGCGGAAGCATGATGATCGCGCTGCCGAATCCGGACGGCAGCTTCACCTGCACGCTCTTCTGGCCGCATGACGCGCCCGCGGGCGCCGGGCAGGCATCCTTCGCCACCGTCCGCACCGGCGCCGACGCGCTGGCCCACTTCCGCGCGCACTACCCGGACGCCGTGCCGCTGATGCCGGAGCTGGCCGCCGAGTTCGACCGCAACCCGGTGGGCTCGATGGTCACCATCCGCTGCTGGCCGTGGAGCACGGGCGGCCGCTTCGCGCTGCTGGGCGACGCCGCGCACGCCATCGTCCCCTTCTACGGCCAAGGCGCCAACGCCAGCTTCGAGGACTGCGAGGCGCTGGTGGACGCGCTGGACCGCCACCCCGGCAGCGTGGCCGCCGCGATCGACGACTATCAGCGCGAGCGCAAGCCGAACGCCGACGCGATCGCCGACATGGCGCAGGCCAACTTCATCGAGATGCGCGACCTGACCGCGCGCAGCTCGTTCAAGTGGCGGAAGAAGCGCGACCACTTCCTGAACCGCCTGCTGCCTGCCGTGTACGTCCCGCTCTACGACCTCGTCAGCTTCAGCACCGTGCCCTATGCCGCCGCGCGTGCCCGCGCCGCGCGCCAGGAGCGGACCGTCCGTGCGGCCACCGCCATGGTGGCGATCGTCGCGGTCGTCGTGATGGCGGTGGCGGCCCGCGCTGCGTGGACCTGGCTGTCCGCACCCGTCCCCCCGAGCACCTGATGCCGCGCCTGATCGACATCTCCCCGCTCCTCTCCGCACGCACCGCCGTGTTCCCGGGCGACACCGCCTTCGAGCGCCGGGACCTGATGCACGTGGACCAGGGCCACCACATCTCGCTCTCGGCCATGACGACGACCATGCACCTGGGCAGCCACGCCGACGCGCCCATCCACTACGGCGCGGGCGGGCGCACGATCGACCAGCAGCCGCTCGAGCTCTACGTGGGGCCGTGCCTGGTGCTGCGCATCGACGCCGCGCACGGGCGTCCGGTCACGGTGCAGGACCTAGCCGGCCGCGTGCCGTTCGGCACGGAACGCCTGGCGCTGGCCACCGAGACGCACCCCGACCGCGATTGCTGGACCGACGGCTTCGCGTCGATCGACCCACCGCTCGTCGCGTGGCTGGACGCGCGCGGCGTGCGGCTGGTGGTCATCGACACGCCCAGCGTCGACCGGCCCGACAGCAAGGACCTGCCCTCGCACGCCGAGTTCCTGAGACACGACGTCTCGATCATCGAGGGCGTGGTGCTGGACAACGTGCCCGAGGGCCGTTACGAGCTGATCGCGCTGCCGCTGCGCATCGAGGGCGCCGACGCGAGCCCGGTGCGCGCGGTGCTGCGGACGCTGGACTGACGCGGCGGCCCACGCCGCGCACGTGCCCGCCGCGCGGCACCCCGCCCCCCGCTCACCGCACCGCCACGACCGCCTTCACCTCGACCGCGATCGGCGTGGGAAGTGCGCTGATCCCCAGCGTCGTGCGCGTGGGGTTCGGGTTGCCCGGGCCCGCGAAGCACTCGGCATAGATTCGGTTGTACGCCGCGAAGTCGCGCCGGATGTCGGTCAGGTAGATGGTGACGTCGACGACGTCCTCCCAGCGCGCGCCGGCGTCCTCGACCACCGCGCGGCAGTTGGCGAAGCAGTTGCGGCACTGCAGCTCGAAGTCGTACGACGCCACGCTGCCGTCGGCCGCCAGCGTCACGCCGGGGATCTCCTTCGAGCCGCGCACGCGCGGCCCCACGCCGGAGAGGAACAGCAGGTTGCCGACGCGCTTGGCGTGCGGGTACGGCCCGACGGGCTCGGGCGCACGGCTGGACATGACGTTCTCGCTCATCGGGGCCGGATGCTAGCGGGCCAGCGGCCGCGCCTCAGGCCGGCCAGGTGATCGACTTCGGCTCGCTGAAGAAGCGGAGCGCCTCGTCGCCGCCTTCGCGCCCCAGGCCGGAGCGCTTCACGCCGCCGAACGGCACGCGCAGGTCGCGAAGCAGCCACGCATTGATCCACACGATGCCGAACTCGAGTGCCTGCGCCATGCGCATGCCGCGCGCATGGTCGCCGGTCCACACGTTGGCGGCCAGGCCGTAGGTGCTGTCGTTGGCCAGGCGGATGGCGTCGGCTTCGTCGCGGAAGGGCTGCAGCGTCACCACTGGGCCGAAGATCTCTTCCTGGTTCGTGGCGCAGCCCATCGGCAGGCCCTCGATGACGGTGGGCATCCAGTACGCGCCGCTGCGGACGCGCGCGGGCAGCGCCGACGCTTCGGGCGGCGCGCCGCCGCACAGGATGCGCCCGCCCTCGGCACGGGCGAGCTCAACCGCGGCCGCCACCTTGGCGCGGTGCGAGGCCGAGACCAGCGAGCCCTGCTCGGTGGCCGCGTCCAGCGGGTCGCCCACGCGCAGCGCCTGCACGCGCGACACGAACGCGGCGCGGAAGCGCTCGTAGATCCCCTGCTCCACCAGCACGCGGCTGCCGCACAGGCAGATCTGCCCCTGGTTCTGGAAGCCGGCGCGCACCGCACCCGCCACGGCGGCATCGAAGTCGGCGTCGGCGCAGACGATCGTCGGGTTCTTGCCGCCCAGCTCCAGCGCGGTCGCCTTGAACATCGGCCCCGCCACCGCCATGATGCGCGCGCCCGTCGCGGTGCCGCCCGTGAACGAGATGACGGGGATGCCCGGGTGCGCCACGATCGCCGCGCCGCACTCGGGGCCGCGCCCGTGCACCACGTTCAGGACGCCGGCGGGGAAGCCGGCCTCGGCGCTCAGCTCGGCCAGCGCGGCGGCGGTGAGCGGCGTTTCCTCGCTTGGCTTGGCCACCACGGTGCAGCCCGCGGCCAGGGCGGGCGCCACCTTCCACGTGAAGAGGTAGAGCGGCAGGTTCCACGGGCTGATGCAGCCCGCCACCCCCACGGGCCGGCGGATGACGCGCGAGGCGCAGTGCGGCGCCGAGAGCGCGCGGTCGGGTTCC
>JBIKJV010000148.1:0-6428 GCA_044360755.1 Phycisphaerales bacterium | reverse complement strand
TCGGCCATGCGGCGCCGATCGTGCCGATCGACCAGGCGGCGGTCTCGCTGGCCTATGACACGACGGCCCTCGAGTTCGTCTCGATCGCCCCGGTGCAGGGCAGTGCGTTCGGCACGGTGGTGCAGCAGACGATCAACCCGGGCGCCGGCACCATCCGCTGGGTGGTCCAGAGCGCGGGCGTCATGGGCTCCGCGGGCGACGCCGACATCGTCTTCCGCGTGGTGGACGGCGCTTCGGCCTGCGGCAACGCCGGCCTGGTGAGCTTCACTTCGGTGGGCGGGAACATCAGCGCCTTCCGCACCGCGAACGGGCAGCCCTTCGCGGCACGGCCGATCGCGCTTGGCGCGATCCGCGTCGACGGCGCGGCGCCCGTCTTCAGCGGCCTGCCCGCGACCCGCACGATGCCGACGGACGCTGGTAGCGCAGTCGGCGCCGTGATCGCGGCACCGAACGCGCTGCTTGCGACCGACACCTGCGACGGCAGCACCCCGGTGACGCTTGCGGTGACGTACCCCGACACCACGACGGGCACCACGTGGCCGGCAGGGGGCCGCTTCCCCATCGGCACGACGACCCTAGTCTGGACCAGCGTCGATACCGCGGGCAACCAGGCCACCGAGACCCGGACGATCGAGGTCCTGAACCACCAGCTGCTCGATCTGACGCTCTCCCTCAGCGGCGTCGTGAGCGGAAACTCCACGCGCACCATGCGCGTGTCGGTGGGCGGCAACGCCCGCATCGAGAACGTGCCGATGACCGGCGCAAACGGCGCGCTCGTGGGCCTGCAGCTGCCGGTCGCCGCGTCCTACGCCTGCTTCGGCGTGAAGGACACGGCGCACAGCCTGACGACCCGCGTGGTGCCGTCGATCAGCAACGCCAAGTGGGTGGGCAGCGCCACGCTGCTGCAGGGCGACACGAACGACGACGACCGGGTCGACATCCTGGACTTCGGCACGTTCGTGGCGTCGCGCGGCACGGTGGTGGCCACCAACCACCCGTCCAACTTCAACGGCGACACGCTGGTCAACAACGTCGACCTGACGTTCATCAGCTTCAGCTTCTTCCGCGTGGGCGACACCTGCACGGGCTACACCGGGGAGCAGCCGCTGGCGCGCGTCAGCATCCCGGCGCTGCGGCGCATGGGCATGGGCCACCTGGCCGTGGCCGACGTGAACGGCGACGGCTGGCTGGACGACGGCGACGTCGCGTACTACATGCAGCACGGCGCGCCGCTGCCGGCCGAGCCGTGGATGCCGGTGTCGTCCGAGAACTGACGCAAACGCCTGCGGATTCCGCCAAGTTTCCGTTGGAGCGGCCCTTCGGAAGTTCCGAGATTCCCTTTCGGAGCCTATGAGATAGGTTCCCTCTGTCCCAATCACGCCAACTTCCGGCGTGCCAAGGAGTTGCCTTATGCCACGCGCCACGAACCTCCTGTGCAGCCTTGCCCTTCCCGCCGTCATCTCGGGCGCGGTCCTGTCGTCCGCTGCCTCCGCCGACTCGATCGGCCTGGTGCTGCAGCCTGCCGCCCCCACGGTGCGCGCGGGCTCCATCGTCGAAGTGCGGCTGCTGGTCCGCAAGTTCGCGCAGGGGCCGTGGGCCGCGCCACAGGCGCAGTCGTTCCTGGCGCTCGACGCGATCGTGGGCTGGGACCCCACGAAGCTGCAGTTCCTGGGCGTTTCCAGCACGGGCGCGATCCCGATGCTCTTCTCGTACCTCCCGGCCGGCACGCAGGACTACACCGGCCTGAACGAGGCGAACCCGCCGCGCGACGGCGACCTTTTCTACACCGGCGCCACGCCGCTGGGCCAGGCGCGCAACGTCAGCGAGAGCGACGCGCGCGTGACCACGTTCCGCTTCCAGGCGCTTGCGGGCAACTGGACCTCAGCCGACATCACGCTGATCCCCGACCGGACGGTCGCGACGTACACCGAGACGGTCGTCTACGACGGCACGGTGCCTGGTCTCGGCGTCACCGGCCCGCTGGTCAATGCGACGGTCACGCAGGAATTCCCGTCGACCTGGTACCGCGACGCGGACGGTGATGGCTTCGGCACCCCGAACACGACGCAGGTCGCCTTCGACCGCCCCACGGGCTTCGTGGCGCAGGCCGGCGACTGCAACGACTCGAACGCGGCCATCAAGCCAGGCGCGGCGGAGAACTGCGCGAACCTGGCCGTGGACGACGACTGCGACGGCGACACCAGCGCCGACGAGGCGTCCGACAGCGGCACGTACTACGCGGACGGCGACAGCGACGGCTACGGCGCCGGCCCGGCCACGAAGTACTGCACGCCGCCCAGCGGCTGGGTGGCCAACAACCAGGACTGCAACGACGCGAGCGCCGCGGTGAGGCCCGCCGCCGTGGAGAACTGCGCCAACCTGGGCGTGGACAACGACTGCGACGGCGTGAACGACGCCGCCGAGGCGATCGACAGCGTGAGCTACCACGTCGACGGTGACGGCGACGGTTTCGGCGCGGGCGCGGCCACCAAGTCGTGCAGCCCGATCGCTGGATCGGTGACCAACAACAGCGACTGCGACGACACGCGCTTCCTGTACGCCGACACGGACGGCGACGGCATCGGTGCGGGTGCGGCCGCGGCGTGCGGCGTTGCTTCGAACTCGGACAACTGCCCGAGCGTGGCGAACGCGGACCAGGCCAACCTGGACGGCGACTCGACCGGCGATGCATGCGACCCCGACGTCGACGGCGACGGCGTGGCGAACGCGAACGACGCGTTCCCGCGCGACGCTGCGCAGTCGGCGGCGACGGCGGCACTCTCGGAATCCGACCTCGGCACGTTCCTGGGCGGCGCCAGCGGCGCGGTGGTGAACGCGGGCAGCATGTCCAGCGGGCAGCTGGGCGTGGTGCTGCAGAACCTGGCCCGGATCTCCTCGATCAGCAGCCTGACGGTGACGTCGGCGATGCCGGAGACGGACATCGCCGCGCTGCTGGCGAAGACCGCGGCGGGCGAGGCGACGGCCGTCGCGACCGGCATGAACGCGGCGCAGCTGACGGCGGTGGCGGGTGCGCCGGCGGCCGTCGGATCGGTCAACGGCGTGCTTGCGATGGGCAGCTCGCAGTCGGCCATCGAGATGCAGCTGCTGCTCTCGCGCCTCTCGCGCGCGGGCGTCGCGAACATCGATCCGCAGGGCCTTGCGACGGACCAGCAGCAGGCGCTGCGCGGCATCGGCACCCTTGCGGTGCGGTCGCAGGCGGTGGCGCCGGTCGGCGGCGAGATCGTGATCCCCGTCGACGCCTGGACGCTCATGCTGCCCGCGGTCGGCGCGAGCGTGACCGTGAACTACGACGCCGCGAAGCTCGAATTCCTGGGCGCCCTGGGCGGCGACGACATGCCGGTCCTGGTCTCGGCCAGCGACAACGGGTCGTCGGTGCTGGTGATGACCGCGATCGCGCAGGGCGGGAGCGGGTCGACGCCGATCGCCGAAGGCAACCTGGCCAAGCTGCGGTTCCGGCCGAAGGTCAGCTTCTGCGGCGCGCTTGATTGCGTGGGCCTCTCGGGCGGCAGCGCGGTCAACACGCTGTCGACGGGCCAGAGCGTCCCGCCGTCGGTGCCCTGCATCGGCATGCGCATCGTGCGTGCGACCGCCATGGACATGCCCGCGCTGGCGGGCGTGCCCTCGAACGTGACGGTCCCGGCGGACGCCGGCACCGTGGCGGGCGCGGTCGTTTCGCAGGCCGTGGTCAGTGCGTCCAACGCGTGCGGCAGCGTGCCGGTCACGCTGTCGGTGGCGCTGGCGGGCGGTGGTTCGGCCAGTTCGTGGCCGGCCAGTTTCCCGGTGGGTGCGTCGGTGGTGACGTGGCGCGCCGAGGACGCGGCGGGCAACGTGAAGACCGAGCAGGCCACCGTCACGGTTCAGCCGTTCCAGCTGGCCACGATCGACGTGCGCCTGGCGGGTGCGATCAACGGCCCCAGCGGCGGCTTCGTGCAGCAGCTGCGCGTGCGGCTCTCCTCGGGCGACGTGGTGCTGAAGGACGTGCAGTTCAGCAGCGCCGGCGTGGGCAGCGTGACCGACGTCGAGGTGCCGGTGGCCGCGGGCTACTCGTGCATCTCGGTGAAGGACGCGGCCCACACGCTTGCAAGCGCCGATCTGGTGCCGGTCAGCGGCACGAAGTACGTGCCCGCGCAGTTCACGCTGGTCTCCGGCGATGCCAATGACGACAACCTGGTCGACATCCTGGACTTCGGCGTGTTCGTCACCGACTGGGGCGGACCGCGCCTGCCGACCGCGCGCAGCAACTACAACCGCGACGGTGCGGTGAACAGCGGCGACTTCACGTTCATCAGTTCGGCGTTCCTGCAGCAGGGCGCGCAGTGCGGCGGTGCGTACTCGGGCGGAGCACCGCGCGACCGCATCAGCGTGCGCGACCTGCGCCGCATGGGCCTGGGCGAGCTTGCGGTGGCCGACTTCAACCGCGACGGATGGGTGGACACCACCGACGTCTCGATCTTCATGAAGCGCGGCATGCAGCAGCCGGCGGGCGCGCCCGTCGACCGCATCAGTGGTGGAGCGTCGGCGGACTGAGCGGCCGCGGAGGGGCGCACCGCACGGTCGCGCCGCACGCCGCCGCCATCGATCGACCGGGCCCTCGTGGCCCGGATCCCCGCACGGGGCGCGTCATGAGGTGGCGCGCCCCGCGCGTTTTTGCGCTCCATACACTCCGTGCATGGCCGGACCCGACCATCGTCACGCCGCGCCCGCCCGCTACTACGCCGCGGCGGTGCAGACGTCGCTGCCGGTCGTGCGGGACCGCATCGGGGTGCCCGGGCGCGTGGCCGAGTTGGTGGCCATGGCCGAGGGCGCGCTGGTGGGCTACGGCCCGTTCCACGACCTGCGGCTCTTCGTGTTCCCCGAGTTCGCGCACTGCGCGCCGATGTACCCGACCATCGAGGAGCTGCGCGCGCGCGTCACCGTGCGGCCCGAGGACCACGTCGGCCCGTACGAGCGCTTCTGCCGGCAGAACGGCGTCTTCGTGCAGACGGGCACGTTCATCGAGGAAGACCCGAAGTACCCCGGCGCGGTGTTCAACACCACGCTGCTGGTGGGGCCGGGCGGCATCCTTTCCAAGTACCGCAAGGTGAACCCGTGGCTGCCGTGGGAGGTGCACACCAGCCCGCATGACGTCGCGGGGTACGCCGAGCCGCTCTTCCCCGTGGTGGACACCGAGATTGGCCGCCTGGGCTGCGCGATCTGCTACGACTGGCTGTTCCCCGAGGTGCTGCGGCAGATGGCGATGGACGGCGCCGAGGTGCTGATCCGCGTCAGCGCGTACATGGACCCGTGGGGCGCGCAACCGCCGATGGACTGGTGGACGCTCTTCAACCGCGCGCGCGCGGCGGAGAACACGGCCTACGTGGTGGCCGCCAACCAGGCCGCGCAGCTGCCGGACTACCCGCCGTTCAGCTGGCCGGGCGGCAGCATGGTGGTGGACTTCGACGGCCGCATCCTGGCGCAGGCCGAGCCGGGCCCGTTCACCAAGATCGTGGTGGCGCCGATCGACATCGCGGTGCTGCGCGCCGAACGCGACCGCCGCCGCGGCCACGACATGCGCGGCCACCTGCGCGCCGGGGCGTACACGTACCTGCGGTGACTTAATTGTTCCTGCCACAGTAGTTCCATTTTCTCCCGGGGCTGATCGCGTTCCCGCATAACGAACGACGCCCCGCATGAAACGGGGCGTCGGTTCGACTCGCGGTGCGTAAATGGAACTAGTGTGGCAGGAACAATTTAGAAGCCCTTGCTGATCTCGTTCCAGTTCACGACCTCCCAGAACGCCTTCAAGTAGTCCGCGCGGCGGTTCTGGTAGTTCAGGTAGTACGCGTGCTCCCAGACGTCCACGCCGAAGAGCGGCGTGCCGGTGACGTCCACCAGGCCCGTCATGAGCGGGTTGTCCTGGTTCGGGGTGCTGGTGATCACCAGCGTGCCGTCGGCCTTCTTGACCAGCCACGCCCAGCCGCTGCCGAAGCGCTTCATGCCGGCGTCGGCGAACTGCGTCTTGAAGTTGTCCATGCTGCCGAAGGCCTTGTCGATCGCGGCCGCCAGCGCGGGGCTGGGCGAGCCGCCCTGGCCCTTGGGCGCCATCCACTTCCAGAACATCGAGTGGTTCCAGTGGCCGCCGCCGTTGTTGCGGATCGCGGCCTTCACCGCGTCCGGCGCGTCCTTCGCCATGCGGCACACGTCGTCGATCGACATCGACTCCCACTGCGCGTTGCCCGCGACCGCCTTGTTCAGGTTGTCCACGTACGCCTGGTGGTGCTTGGTGCGGTGGATGTTCATCGTCTTGGCGTCGATGACGGGTTCGAGGGCGTTCTCGGCGTACGGAAGCTCGGGCAGCGTGAAGGGCATCTTCTTCTCCTGTGATGCGGGGGTGATGGGTGCGAAGGTCGACGCGGCGCGCGCGATGC
>JBIKJV010000147.1:0-6447 GCA_044360755.1 Phycisphaerales bacterium | reverse complement strand
CCGCCGACAAGGCCACCTACTACCGCGACGTGGACCAGGACGGCTTCGGCAACGCCGCGGACACCACGCGCGCGTGCAGCCTGCCCGCGGGCTACGCGGCGGCCGGCACCGACTGCAACGACGCAAGCAGCGCCATCCGTCCCGGCGCGGCCGAGCTCTGCGCCACCATCGGCGTGGACAACAACTGCAACAGCGTCCTGGACGACGTGGATGCGAACGCGGCCGACAAGGTCACGTTCTTCCTGGACGCCGACGGCGACACCTGGGGCGTGGCCTCCACCACCCAGAGCGCGTGCACGGCGCCCACGGGCTACGCGGCCCGCGCCGGCGACTGCAACGACGCCGCGGCCGGCGTGAACCCCGGCGCGACGGAAGTCTGCGACGCGTCCGACGTGGACGAGGACTGCGACAGCCAGGCGGACGACGCCGACGCCAGCGTCTCTGCGGGAAGCAAGACCGCGTTCTACGCCGACGTCGACGGCGACACGTACGGCGCCGGAACCGCGATCATGCGCTGCGACGCGGCCGCGGGCCAGGTGTCCAACAACACCGACTGCGACGACGCGCGTGCGGCGGTGCACGCCACCGCCACGTTCTACGTGGACGGCGACGGCGACGGCTTCGGCTCCACGACCACGGCGGCGCTGTGCGAGGTGACGGCCCCGGCCGGCTACTCGTCCAGCAGCACCGACTGCAACGACGGCAACGCGGCCATCAAGCCCGGCGCCGCCGAGCTGTGCGGCAACGTCGGCACGGACGACAACTGCAACGGCAACGCGAACGACGTCGACGCCGACGCGGCCGACAAGCTGACCTTCTACCGTGACGCCGACACCGACGGCTTCGGCGACGCCGCGACCACCACGCGCGCGTGCTCCGTGCCCGCGGGCTACGCGGCCAACAGCACCGATTGCGACGACACGCGCCTGCTGTACGCGGACGCCGACGGCGACGGCCGCGGCAGCGGCAGCCCCGTGGCGTGCGGCTTGCAGTCGAACGACGACAACTGCCCGTCCGTGTCCAACGCCGGCCAGGCCGACATGGATGCCGACGGCCAGGGCGACGCCTGCGACAGCGACATCGACGGCGACGGCGTGGCGAACGCGAACGACGCGTTCCCGACGAGCGCGGGCTCGAGCGTGGCGGACGCCAGCCTGACCGCCGCGCAGCTGAGCACGTTCCTTGCCGGCGCGACGAACGTCCGCGTGGACGCCAGCGGCATGAGCGCCGCGCAGCTGGGCGCGGTGGCTGCGAACATCGTGCGCATCGCCAGTGCCGGCATCTCGGGCACGTTCACCGTGACGGCCGCGCTGACCGACGCCGAGATCCGCGCGATCCTGTCCAAGGTGAACACGGGCAGCTCGTTCTTCGGCGCGGTCTCGACGGTCACCGTCGACGGAAGCGCGATCGCCGGTCCGCCCAGCTTCCCTGCGATGAACGCGGGACAGCTGGACGCTGTCGGCGACAACATCGGCGCGGTTTCCACGGTGAACGACGTGGTCATCACGTCGGGCAACGACCCGGCCGCGATCGCGGCGCTGGTCAGCAAGGCGCCCGCCGGCGAGGCCACGATCGTGGCCACCGGCATGGACGCCTCGCAGCTGGGCTCGGCGGTCTCGGGCGCGGCGGCGGTGGTCATCACCGGCGACGTGGTCGTGACCGGTGGCCTGAGCACCGCGCAGATCACCGAGGTCCTGGGCCAGCTGGCACCGCCCTCGGGCAGCAGCACGCCGAACGTCACGTTCGACACCAGCGGCATGACCACCCAGCAGCAGCAGGCGGTGACGAACGGACTGCAGCAGTTGGTGCAGCAGAACGGCGGCACGAACCCGTACTGCGACACTACGGACGCGGATCTGGACACGTACTACGCGGACGCCTGCATCGCGGCGGCGATCGACTGCAACGACGCGTCGTCCGCCGTCCACCCGGGTGCCGTCGAGAACTGCGCCAACCTGGCCGTCGACAACGACTGCGACGGCGTCGCCACCGCGGCGGAAGCCATCGACAGCACTTCGTACTACGTCGACGCCGACGCCGACACCTTCGGCAGCAGCGCCGCGGCGCCGGTGAAGTCGTGCGTCGCGCTGGCGGGCTACGTGCTGACCGGCACCGACTGCAACGACTCCCTGGCGTCGGCCTACCCCGGCGCGCTGGAGAACTGCCTGAACGACGGCATCGACAACGACTGCGACGGCGATGCCAACGCGGACGCCGAGGCCGTCGACAGCGCGACGTGGTACCTGGACGCCGACGGCGACGGTTACGGCGTGCCTGGCACGAACGCCAAGAGCTGCACCCCGATCTTCGGCTTCGTGCTGAACGCGACGGACTGCAACGATTCGAACGCCGCGATCAACCCCGCCACGGTGTGGTACCCCGACGCCGACGGCGATGGCACCGGCACCGCGGCCGGCAGCCTGACGCAGTGCGCAAACCCCGGTGCGGGCTACGTGCTGACGGGCGGCGACGGCTGCCCGAACGACCCGAACAAGCTGGCGGCCGGCACGTGCGGCTGCGGCAACCCGGACCTCGACATCAACTTCAACGGCGTGGCCGACTGTGCCGAGACCGGGCCGGTGCTCTCGGCCACGGTCGTCGGCGGCGGGTCGACGTTCAAGGCGGGTGACACGTTCACCGTGCGCATCGGCCACACGGCGCCGCTGGCGCCGCTGAACCAGGTGGCGGCGTCCATCTCGTTCGACACCTCGGCGCTTGAGTTCGTCTCGATCGCCACGGTGCAGGGCAGCCCCTTCGGCACGGTGGTGCAGCAGACGGTCAACACCGGTGCCGGCACCATCCGCTGGGTGGTGCAGAGCAGCGGTGTCATGGGCGCGGCGGGCGATGCCGACATCGTCTTCCGCGTCGTGAACGGCGCCGCGGCCTGCGGCAACGCCGGCCTGGTGAACTTCACGTCGATCGGCGGCAACATCAGCGTGTTCCGCGCCACGAACGGCACGCCGATCTCCGCCAACACCAGCCCCCTGGACCTGATCCGCGTGGATGGCTCGGTGCCCGTCTTCACGGGCGTGCCTGCCTCGCGGCAGGTGGCGGTGGATGCGGGCACCACGGTGGGCGCGGTGGTCGCCTCGCCCGGCACCGTCACGGCCAACGACGGCTGTGACGGAAGCACCGCGGTGCAGTTCGGCATCACGTATCCGGACAGCACCACCGGCTCCGCATGGCCGGCTGGCGGCCTGTTCCCGATCGGCACCACGACGCTGACCTGGACCAGCACCGACACCGCGGGCAACCAGGCCACGGCCACCCGCACGATCGAGGTGCAGAACCACCAGCTGGTCGACCTCTCGATCACGCTGGCCGGCAGCATCACGGGCAACTCGTCGCGCAGCATCCGCATCAGCGCGGGCGGCGGCGCGAATGTGACCACGGTCGCGATGACCGGCGCCAACGGCACCACGTCCTCGGCGCAGGTCCCCGTGGCCACGTCGTACACGTGCATGGCCGTCAAGGACGTCGCGCACAGCCTGACCAAGACGTTCGCGCCCACGCTCAACGGCACCAAGTGGGCGGGCAGCGTCACGCTGGCGCAGGGCGAGACCAACGACGACGACAAGGTGGACATCCTCGACTTCGGCACGTTCGTGGCGTCGCGCGGCACCGTGGTGCCCAGCAACCACCCGGCCAACTTCAACGGCGACACGCTGGTCAACAACGTCGACCTGACGTTCATCAGCTTCAACTTCTTCAAGGTCGGCGAGGTCTGCAACGGCTACAACGGTGCCGAGCCGCTGGCGCGCGTCGCCGTCCGCGACCTGCGCCGCATGGGCATGGGCTACCTGGCCGTGGCCGACCTGACCGGCGACGGCTGGATCGACGAGGCCGACGTGGCGCACTACATGCAGTTCGGCGCGCCGCTGCCGGCCGAGCCGTGGATGCCCAGCGTGGCGGAGAACTGACGCGGGGCGCCGGGCGCGTCCGCTGGAACCGGAGTGATCCGACCCGCCACCCGCGAAGGGTGGCGGGTTCTTTTTTCGGACGTTGTTGTTCTCCAGAAAACCATTCCCCGTATTTGCACCAGTTGGCGACCGGGGGCATCATGGTGGTCTGCCCACGTTGGGCATTCGAGTGGTCCAGAGGTGTTGGTGCCGCCCTTCGCGGCTGGATGTTGCGCTCCAGCCGCAGCGCTGCAGAGGAGTTGCAAGTCATGGTGTGCCGTGCGCTTTCGGGGCGTCGTCGACTGTCGTTCGCCCGCGTCGCTGGTCGGCTTGCGCTGCCTGTTGCGATTGCCGTTGGCGCCGCCATGCCGGGCCACGCAGGCACCGTGCAGCACCTGAACACGCAGACCGCCACCGCCAGCGGGGCCGGGTCCCCGGGCATTCCCAGCATCGCGTCGTTCAACATCCCCAGCGGCAAGAACCGCGTGCTGTTCATCTGGCCGACGTTCGAGCGCGACCATTGCTCGAACGCGGATGTCTCCGCCGACCTGGTCACGAACAGCAACACGGCCGGCACCGGCCTCGGTGACAACTGGCCCGAGCCGCGCATCGGCACACCGCCCTCCACCACATCCACCAACCAGGTGACCGCCCGCGTCGTCGGCGCCGGCGGAACCATCAACAAGCAGAACGCGTTGGTCATCGGCGGCACGCCCAGCGGTGACACGCGGTTCCTCAACATCTCCACGTCGCCCACGGATTCGCCGGCCAGCATGGCCTTCTTCAATGTCAGCGGCTTCCACATCGTGCTCTTCGAGAACGAGATCGCGACGCTGCTGGGCGGCGCGTCGTCCGGCACGGTCAGGATCACGCTGCCGGACGTCACGACCCCGTCCAACGCGGGCGACGACGCCATGCTGACCGCGATGGTGTTCCAGAACGTCGAGCAGACGCCGACGGGTTTCGTCCGGAACGCGACGGCGACGCGGAACGACAGCATGGGGACGCCGGGCAATTCATCGCTCGCTCCGTCGCCGTCGGTCTACGACGCGGGGCAGGCGCCGGACGAAGCCGACGACGGAAAGCTCCTCATCGGAACCAACTCGTCGACCGCGGGGTTCGTGCTGCCGGCCGGCCACGTCGCGCTGGCCACGCTTTCGGTCACGAATGCGGGCGGCAACTACGACACCCCGAACGGAAACACCAACAACGAGCCGAACGGCCTGACGGCCGGGGCCTACTTCCGCAACGGCGGCGCCACCCCCGGCAGCCTCTACACGCTGCAGATGGCCGGTGCGGCGGGAACGCTGGTCTATGGCGCCACGAGCGCTTCGTTCCTGCTTGAGTCGGACGACGCGGACGTCGGCGACGCCCCGATCAGCTACGGCAACGCCTCGCACACGATCGACGGCATCCGGCTGGGTGCCAGCGTCGATGCCGATCCAAGCCTGCTCAACAACTCGACCGCGACCGGCGATGACGTGAATGGCACGGGTGACGAAAATGGCGTGACCATGCCGTCGGAGTGGCTCCAGGGAACGACGGTGACGGTGCCGGTCAGCATCCAGAACGCGGCTGGATACCTGAGCGCCTGGATCGACTGGAACGGCGACGGCGACTTCGCCGACTCCGGCGAGCAGGTGGTCAACGCGCAGGCGGTCGCCGTGGGCACGACCAACCTGTCCATCAGCATCCCCGCGGGCGCGACCGCGGGCGCGACCTTCGCCCGCTTCCGCGTCAGCCGCAACAACACCGGCCTGGACAACAGTTCTTCGCCCTCGGGCACCGTGCAGTCGGGCGAGGTCGAGGACTACGCCCTGACCATCACCACCGACGGCTGCCCCAACGACCCGCTGAAGACCGCCCCGGGCCTCTGCGGCTGCGGCGTGCCCGACAGCAACTACGTCAACTACTACGTGGACGGCGACAGCGACGGCTACGGCGCCGGCACGGGCACCGGCAGCTGCACGGCGGTCGCCGGCAGCGTGACGAACAACACGGACTGCAACGACGCCAGTGCGTCGGTGTATCCGGGTGCCGTCGAGAACTGCGCCAACGACGGCGTGGACAACGATTGCGACGGCATCGCGACCGCGGATTCCGAGGCGATCGACAGCACGAAATACTACGTGGACCTTGACCACGACGGATACGGCACGGCGCTTGGACTTGGCATGCCCAGCTGCACGCCCGTCGCGAACCGCGTGGCGAACAACGGGGACTGCAACGACGCGAGCGCCGCCATCAACCCGGGCGCCGTCGAGAACTGCGCCAACGACGGCACGGACAACGACTGCGACGGCGAGGCGAACGCCGACAGCGAGGCGGTCGACAGCGCCAACTACTACGTGGACGGCGACAGCGACGGCTACGGTGCGGGCGCGGCGACGAAGAGCTGCACCGCGATCGCCGGCAGCGTGACGAACAACACGGACTGCAACAACGCGAGCGGCGCCGTGTACCCGGGCGCCACCGAGAATTGCGCCAACGACGGCACGGACAACGACTGCGACGGCGAGGCGAATGCCGACAGCGAGGCGGTCGACAG
>JBIKJV010000365.1:0-6494 GCA_044360755.1 Phycisphaerales bacterium | reverse complement strand
GACTTCACCAAACTGTGCAGCACGCAGGAGGATCTTTTCAGTTTCTTCGAAACTGGCTTTGGCAAGCGGACCAATATCCGTCTTGTTAATACCATATCTGTCAACTGACATCAAGCGACCTGTGCGAGTCATCACATCGACAAGGAGACCGATGTGACGGATATTCACTGGAGCATCTTCAAACAAATCTTGGATTTCTGAAAGAAGAGTGGCTCGTGTCGCTTCAATCCCCAAGTTCTCATAGATATCGTAGGGGTGAGTGCTCAAGATACGACGCCCATCGACAGCAGGGTGATTCATAACTTCCACGAAGTTAGTTCCATCAGTATCAATCACAAACTCTGTGATATTCTTGTATTCACCATTGATATTTTCCACAAATCCTCGTTCCTCACGGAAGGTGGCAGTCTTGATTCCAGGAAGACCGTGCATCACAACACTGTTCAAAATGCGATTCTGGAACTTCTTGAGACTGAGGAGATGATCTTCAGAATCAGGCTGGCGCATACGAATACGCATCACCAACTTCGTGCTATTGAAATCAGAATACGTTGACTTGATATCATCACCAAAGTGGTTTTCCAACACATACGCAATGTCATCCATTGTAATGTTTTTGTTGAACATCTTTTCGCGATCCAACTCCAAGCGAAGCAACCATTGGCTGAAGGTTTCAGGTTGTCCTGTTTTGCCCAGATCAAAGATCTTGTAGAACTTGAGCAAATCACGATCTTCTTCGAGGATTGTTTCCTCTTCCTTGGGATCATAATAAATAGCCGCTTTGAGTGTGATATCACGAAGGAGCGTGAGTCCCAAGTCCTGTGCTACTTCTCGCGCCTTGTCCTTGATTTGACGGTATTCAGGCTTCAAGAACACTGTAAGAGCAATCGCCTTCGGATTTTGAGTGACCTTCAAGAGTTCTTCAAGACGAGGAACACCTCGTGTCATATTCGATTTCGCAGCGACACCAGCCAAGTGGAAGGTGTTCAGTGTCATCTGTGTAGACGGTTCACCAATACTCTGGGCAGCAATAATACCCACCAACTCACCAGGCTGCACCCAGGACTGCCAGTTCTTTACAACTACCAGTTCACAGAAGGTATCAAAGGCGAGTTTCGAGAAGCGACGCTGCACAATGAGTTTGTGAGGAGCACAGTAGAAACGAATCGCAGCCGCCCAGATTTGATGGTAAGGCTGTGTCTTCGCAATGACTTTTTCAATGTTCTCCAAGACATACATCGGATAGAGATCCGTTTTGTCCTGTTTCCCAAACTTCACCTGAAGATTGTTCAAGAGACGCTCGATGTTCACAGGGGAATGGAGTTCACGATCCATCTTTCCACGATTTACACCTTCTACCAACATACGACGATCCTCCAAAACAGCATCGATGAACTTGCTGATGTCGGCTTCAGAAATAGGAGGGATTCCTCCCTGAAGTTGAGGGCTGGGAATCAAGATTTCTTCCCACTTCGTATCCGCCATTGAATAGGTGCGGCGAATGACTTCTTCGCTCGCATTTTGGAGCGAAATATTTACATGCTCAATCTTTGTTGCATTGACTCCATCCTCGCCATATTTAAACTGAACGATGTTTCCACGAGCATCACGGACCGTTCCATCAAACTGAACCGTGAGATCTTCCATCGCTTTGATGAGACGACGCTGAATATATCCTGTAGTCGCCGTTTTCACTGCTGTATCGATCAAACCTTCACGACCTGACATAGCGTGGAAGAAGAACTCCTGAGGAGTCAGCCCACGAATAAAGGAGGATTCAGCAAATCCTCGAGCTTCAGCACTGTCATCATATTTCTTGTAGTGGGGAAGAGTGCGATCATTGAAACCATAGGAAATGCGCTTTCCTTCAATGGAAATCTGACCCAAGCAAGCAATCATCTGAGCAATGTTGAACGTGGACCCCTTGGACCCAGCACGAACCATGGCTACAAGACGATTTTCATCCGCAAGGGACGCAAGACCCTGCTTACCTGCTTCTTCGTTCGCTTTGTTCAGCGCCTTGAAGATTTTTTGTTCGAACTCCTCTTCATTCGTGCGACCTGAGTTATTTTCAAAGAGATCCAAGTGAATCTGTAAGATAATATTTTCGACTTCCTGTTTACGTTTCTGCATAATCTCCTGCATCTTCGCTTGTGTGTCACTATCGGCTACCAAATCGCTAATCCCTACACTGAAACCGTCGTAGATCAAGAACTGCTCAACAGTATTCTGCATACAGTCAATCATTTGAACGGTTTCTTTGGGATTGTAGTCATTGAAGATGACGTGAACCAATCCTTTGCTGGGCTTCGAGAAGATGTCTTTATCAAACTGACCCTGCTTGACTTCACCTTCAACGATTTCCACATTGTATTCAGGATTGCTCTGTTGTTCCTTGGGCACTTCTTTTCCTTGTTTGTTCATCATACTCAAGTTGACAGGAGGGATGATTTGGGAAATGACCTGATGACCTGTGAACTTTTTCTTGGGAAGCTTTGGGTTCGGCAACTCACCCATAAATCGTTTGTTCCACATCATCAAGTTCATAAACTCGCGACGATTCAGAGCAACACCATTGCGCGTCATACGATATGACCCTACGCAAGTATCCTGGACAATACCAATCACGGGCACACCGAGGCGAGGGCTGATGATTTGATTCGGCACAGCCGCAATCTCAGAAAGTTCCGTGCTGGCTTCATAGGACTGAGGGATGTGGGCATTCATTTCATCACCATCGAAATCGGCGTTATAAGGCGCAGTAACGGATACATTCAGGCGGAAGGTGTTGTGAGGAAGAACACGAACACGGTGACCCATCATAGACATTCTGTGGAGCGTGGGTTGACGGTTAAAGAGGATAATATCTCCGTCGACCAAATGACGATTGACAGTATCGCCAATACGTAAGACAATCTCCTTGCGGTTCACGTGGCGCAAACTGATCATACGTCCACTTTTCTGGATGATTGTTTTTGCACCAGGGTGCTTTTCTGTTCCATTTTGAATATACTTATAAAGCTGTGAACGGTTGTAAACAGTCACACGCTCAGGGACAGTTAGATTCATCGCAATCTTGAGGGGGACACCGATTTCGGCAATACTCAGATTGGGATCCGGTGTGATAACGGAACGAGCAGAAAACTCGACACGCTTTCCCTGAATGTTGAAACGAATACGTCCTTCCTTGGATCCTAAGCGCTGTTGAATGGATTTCAGAGGGCGTCCTGATCGCTGTGCACTCGGTGCTACACCAGGAAGCTGATTGTTCACCAAAGTTGCTACGTGATACTGAAGCAAACTCGTGTATTCACCAATCACATCGGTTTTTGTTGTGTCTTTGGGCTGACCATCAATGACTTGAAGGAAAGGAGCATTTTGCTCAATGCGCTGTTTGAGTGTTTGATTCGTTTTGATGATATCAAAGAGTTTGTGAGTCAAATCATCTTCGGAACGCTGATTGTTGTCCTGGACAACGCTGGGGCGCACCTGAGGAGGAGGAATAGGCAGGACAGTGCAGATCATCCAATCAGGGCGGCACCAGTAGCGACTAAACCCCATGAAGTCCACATCATCGTCTGTGATACGACGGAAGAGACGAAGAACATATTCCGTTTCCAAAAGCTGTTCGATCTTCGCAGGTCTATCCTCCTTGGATTTTCCTCCAGAAGCCCCCTGTCCTTCAATCGAATCCCAACTTGCTACGATACGAGCGCCAGCAACACCCGTGCGTTCATATTTCGTAGGTTGACGGGCACCACAGCCATCCTCTGTTTCTTGACCACAGCGAGTAATGTTCCCGCATTTGTTTTTTACTTCCTTCCAACGTCCTTCTCCGCGACGCTTCAAAATATTTTTGTGAATGTCCTTATCAATCAAGAGTTTACTGCATTGAATACACGTACACTTCAATACATCCATAATGATATCGATAAACTGGATGTAATATACGGGTCTGGCAAGGCGATAGTGACCAAAGTGACCCGGGCAGTTGTGATTGCTTTGACCACAGGAACGACAAGTTTTACCATTGTCGATGACTCCCATACGAGGATCAAACAATCCTCCAATCTTTGGTTCATTGTTTTCATAGGTTCCCTGGTTTGTGATTTCGACAACAGAGCGTCGTTCAATCTCTTCAGGACTGAAAATCCCAAACTGGATACCTACTACGGGTTCTATTTGGGAGTTTGGACGAACAAGACCAGCCGGCATTTATACTATCTTTTGAATAGGTTTCTAAGTAGGCAACTTTGGCCTCAATTTTTTCGTAGTCTGTTTTTTATTGCTTCGAATTAGAAAATGGCAAACTCCTTGAAGAACCTATTCAAAACAGGATTCGGGATTGGTCTTGGCGTGTATGCTGCTCAAGTTGTATTCCTTTTAATCGGCATGGTTATTTTCTTCCCTGGATATTTAATGTATCAACAAAAACAAAAGGAAGGCGCCCCTGATTCTGACAAAGTCATAGCGTTTGGAATGATGATTCTAGGAGTGGTCTTGATGGGGGGTGCTGGATTTACCCTTTTAGTCGAGAATGCTTCTGATTTTTTTGATTAAACACAATCTGCTTCTACCATTTCACGAACAAGTTGTTCAAATGACGTCTTTGGTGTCCAAAGAAGTTTTTCATTTGCTTTTGTGGGATTGGCAAGGAGGGTTTGAACTTCAGCCGGTCGAAAGAACTCCTTATTGATTTTTATACACAAGGCATTTGTCTGTGAATCATATCCCTTCTCTTCAATGCCTTCTCCCTCCCATCGAAGAGAATGTCCAGGAAACGCGATTCCATAGGCGATTTCAATGAACTCACGGACACTATGTTGTGTGCCTGTTCCAAGAACAAAATCATCAGGCTCTTGGAGCTGCATCATTCGCCACATTCCTTCTACGTAATCTGCTGCGTGCCCCCAATCGCGACGAGCATCCAAGTTCCCAATCTCAAGGGGGGCGCCACTTTGTTTCATTTGTGCAAGTCCTTTTGTGATTTTCCGCGTTACAAAATCTTGTCCTCTTCGAGGAGATTCATGATTAAATAAAATACCATTGACGGCATAAATACCATAACTTTCTCTGTAGTTTCGCACAATCCAATATGCATAGAGTTTGGCAATGCTGTAGGGGGATCGGGGATAAAACGGTGTTGTTTCCGATTGCGGGGTTTCTAATACTTTTCCATACAACTCACTGGTGGACGCCTGATAAAATCGAATGCTGGACGATTTTTGATTTCGAACCCATTCCAAAATGCTTAGAGGAGCAAGTGCATCCACTTTGGCGGTATACTCGGGCATTGTAAAGGATTGATGAACATGACTCTGTGCTGCCAAGTTATAAATCTCAAACTGGCTACAGTTGGATCCCTGATGCCAGATTGTTTGGAGAGCATTCTGAATGCTGGCTGTATCTGTCATATCACCCGTGTGAATAAAAATATTTGAGTTGTTTAGGATCGGCTCGATTCTCTGTAAATTTTGATGGTTGGAGGATCGGCGGACGAGCCCATGGACCTCATAGTTCTTTGCTAACAGAAGTTCTGCTAAATAGGAGCCATCTTGTCCTGTGATTCCTGTAATAAAGGCGATTTTCTTGGAGGTCATTACTTAGCGTTTGTTTTTGTAGTTTAGGTTCTACATTGTTCCCGTTGAAAAGACGCCCAAGCGCTCGTTGCTCTTATCAAACGCATCATAACAGATTTTTTCAGAGACATTCGAAAGATCCAGATGACTGGCAAAACAATAGAAACTGCTTTCCAAAAGATAAATGCCACGTGCATATTCCATTAGAATCTTGTAGAATAGAAGAGGTTGATTGATGACTTTCTGAGCAATATCATAATAAGGATGTCCCTCAGGATAATGATTTTCATTAATATCTAAGAGTAACTCATTCGGTTTTTGGCTCACAAGTTTTTCCCAAATCGGCATTCGCTTTCCTGAGGATTGTTGATGGATAAGACAATAGGTTGAATTCACTTCCATTACCTGACGAAATAGATCAAGAGCTTCATTATACGTTGGAACATAAAAATATTGTTTCATTGTTTCACGCGGTATTTCAAGATCATCGTAAAAACAATAAGGAAACTCGTAAATCTTTGGACTTTTACTATGATATCCACAAGCATAGACATCAAATCCATTGTTTTCAATCAAACCTTTCTTGTGTTGCTGAAAAGGAAACAAGAGTTCATCACTTTCAACTACAAAAAACTTAATGGAAGGGTCATCTCCATACATCATTTGGACATTTTTAATATTTCTCTCCTTACATACAACAACCACTTCGTCATAACAAGTTGATAAATATCGCACGGCTCCACAAAGCCAAAACATATCTCCCATGCCCAAATGCCCATAGAAAAATGCCTTTTTTTTGGTATATCCTTTTTGTTCACGAAGGTTTGAACTCAAAATATTATTAATCTTGGCTTTGACACGAAACCGTCGATCATTTTCCTTCAAGATTTGTGAACAGATTTTTCCTGCTTCCAC
>JBIKJV010000054.1:0-14896 GCA_044360755.1 Phycisphaerales bacterium | reverse complement strand
GCCCGCTCGTTCGGGGAAACGCTTCTTACGGGCATGCGCCCCAGGCGGCGAGCATGATGCCCAGGTCGGCGCCGTTGACGATGCCGTCGGCGTTCAGGTCGGCCGCGCAGCCCGAGCACGGGCCCCACGAGCCGAGCAGGATGCCCAGGTCGCCGCCGTTGGTCTGGCCGTCCTGGTTCAGGTCGGTCGGGCACGGCGCGGACGACGTGATCTTCGTGCGGATGACCGCGTAGTCCGTGCTGCTGGCACCGTTCGGGTTGGCATCGGAATAGTTCGTCACGAACCAGCCCGAATCGCCGAACCACGTGTTGCCGCCGTCGGCGTTCTGGCCGGTCCCGCCCAGCGGGTTGAAGCTCTTGATCGCGTAGCCGCTGAGGTTGGTGTCGCCGGTGCGCATCAGGAGGCGAAGGCCGGTCGACGCCGTCCAGGAGAGGAGCACCGTGTCGTTGGTGACGGGGACGACGTCCGGGCCGGCGATCGCCAGCTTCACGACGATCTGGTTCAGGTTGTTGAACGCCATCGACATGCCGCTGGCGTAGCTGTCGGCCACCACGACGCCCGAGGCCAGGCCCGGGATCTGGTCACCGCTGCCGAACGCGCGGGTGAAGGTGCCGGCGGCCATGTCGTAGACGACCACGGTGTTCTTCGTGTTGCCCGTGCCGTGGAAGAGGCACATGGTCGCCTTGCCGGAGTTGTTGACCATCGGGGAGGTCGAGGTCTGGATGGCACCGACCACGTCACCGCCGAGGGCCGGCAGGCTGCTGCCACGACGCAGGACCAGGCGGCCACCGGTCGCCGGATCCCACATGAAGACGGCCGTGTCGTTCACGCCCGTGACGACGTCGGGGCCTGCGACGGTCGCGTTGAACAGGAAGCGGCCGGTGCTGTCCATCGGGCGCGTGTAGAGGCTGAGCGAAGCGGGCGTCGCGAAGGTGCTGCCCGGGATGCCGAAGCACGGGTCGCCTTCGCGCGCGATCACCTGCACGGGCTGGCCGTTCCGCTTCAGGATGATGCACTTGTCGTTCGCGGTGGTCACGGGCGTCGTGCCCGTGCCGACCACCAGGGTGGCGGTGCCGACGTAGTCGCCGTTTGAGTTGAAGTTGTTCTGGAAGGTGTCCGGGGAGATGCGGGTGCCGTCCGTGATGGTGCCCTGCACGGGAACCAGGTCGCCCTTGCGGATCACCAGCTCCTTGCCCTGGATGCTGGCGAAGAAGTACGCCGCGTTGTTCGCAGTGAGGCCGGTGGTGACGGTGTCGCCGCCCGCGGTCGCGGTGTAGAGCAGGGTGCGGCCCGCGTTGCCGACGCGCTGCTGGCTGACGACGGCCATCGAGCTGCTGATGTAGGCCGTGGTGCCGGGAAGCTGGTCACCGATGCGTGCCACCATGAACGCCTGACCCGAGGGACCCACCAGCCAGTTGGCGGTGTTGTTGGCACCGCCCGGGTACGTGGTGCCGGTCTGGATCACGCCGCCGCCGTTCATGTTGCCGCCGACCAGGCTCCAGCCATTGGCGGAGATTGCGTTCGCCGTCTGCAGGCCGTTGATGCCCGTCGACGTGTTGTAGACCGCGCCGGTGGGGCCGCCGGCCAGCACCGGGCTGCCGTTGCGCGCGATCAGCTGGATGGCGCCCGGGGTACCGGCGACCTGCACGCCCTGGTTGGCGTTGGTCGAGCTGGCGTCCACGTAGATCTTGGCGCTGAAGTAGCAGCGGCCGGTCTCGTCGATCGCGCCGTTGCTGAAGCTGTTCGGCAGCCACACGGCGCCGGGGATGCCCAGGATGTCGAAGTCGGTGGTCTGGCGCGCGACCCATTCCCAGGTGGCGAGCTGCCCAAAGGCGGTCGAGGCCGCGAGCGACGAAAGAAGGACGGCGGAGGTGAGCAGACGGCGGTCCATGGTGAGCAACCTTCCTGAGAAATCGCGAATGAGGTGTGCGCGGAACAGAGGCGCGGAGCAGCAGGTATCCGGTGAATGGCGGACATCCCCGAACGCACCGGCGCTCGGGAACGGTCTGAACCTAACCTGAAATCGACCGAAGGGAATCATTCCTTAGGGAATACCGTGAAAATCCGCACTCCGACCTCCGGAACAAGGGCCCCGTGTTTCAGGAGGATGCTCCAATAACACATCAGCCCCGCGCGAGGCGCGGGGCTGATGGATGTTGCGTTGAGGGTCAGGCGAGGGCTTACCAGCCGCCGCGGTCGCCGCCACGGCCACCGCCGCCACCGAAGCCGCCACGGCCGCCGCGGCCACCGCCGCCGCCGCCGCCACCGAAGCCGCCACGGCCACGGCCACCGCCGCCACCACCGAAGCCGCCACCCGAGCCGGGGGTCTTCGGACGGGCTTCGTTGACCGTCAGGTCACGGCCCTGGAAGTTCTGGCCGTGCAGGGCCGCGATCGCCGCCTGCGCGGCGGCCGCGTCCGACATTTCGACGAAGCCGAAGCCGCGGGGGCGGCCGGTCTCGCGGTCCATCACCAGCGAGGCGCTGGTGACTTCGCCGTGCTGCGCGAACAGGTCGCGGAGCTCGTCTTCGGTGCACGAGAAGGGAAGGTTGCCGACGTACATCTTCATGGGAAGATCTCGATTCTCTGGCCCGATGCGTAATGGAACCGTGCTTTGACTCGGGCGAGAGATCAGCGTCGGTTGTCGAAACGGTCGCCCCTCCGATGAGGGACAGCGATTCAGGACAGCGGAGAGGATAGCAGGAAACCGGGCCACGCCGTATCGATTTGCGGAAATCCCTGCCGAGACATGACTTGGGGGATAATCACCCCCTGCCCCGTCACTGGCCGATGGCCCGGAGCACGGTGGTTGCGTATGCACCACGGGGCAGCCCGAAGGCGATCCGGAGGGCCAGCCCCCCGGAGGCGGGCTCGGGCGGGTCAAGGCGGAACCCGGCCGTGCCCACCGCGAAGGAGCGTTCGGCCGAACCGAAGAAGGGGCTGCCCGTGCCCGGGACCACCAGGCGGTCCGGGCTGAGCCCCTCCCCAGCCAGCGCGGCATCAAGCGCACCGGACCATGGCGCACGAGCCGGGGCCCCAGGCGCGGGCAGCGCGGCGGCCAGCCCCACCCAGTCACCCGGCCACGCGGCAGCGCGCGGGAACACCAATTCGCCCCACTCGGAAGGCGTGCGGAGCGGATCGGCGCACGTCGACGCCAGGCGCCGTGCGGCGTCGTTCCACAGCCACGACTGGTACGCCTCGATGGACATCGTGCGGAGGAACGCCGGCAGCCGCACGAAGGCATCCGCGGGAGCGGCGCCGGCGGCCAGCGCCTCGAAGGGCGCGCGCTCGGCGCAGGGTGGCGCGGCCGCGACGATCGCGGACCAATCGCCCCAGTGCGCGGCGCATGCACGCGCCAGCGTGCGCATGGCGCCGGCATCCTTGCGGGTGGGCGTCCCAACCAGCAGGCGAAGCGCGCCGAGGAAGTCGCCCTCCAGCAGCGCGCGTGCGGCGAAGCCCTCGCCATGGCGCGCACTGCCGAAGCGCTGCTCGCCGAAGTAGTTGACGAGCAGCAGTTCCCCGCCGGCGACGGCCAGCAGCGATGCGCGGCGCGCGATCTCGGCGCACGCTGCTTCGGTGAGCCCGCGCAGGACCAGCTCGAATTCGTTGGCGCGGATGGCGCGGGCGTCGATCGGCGCGGCGGACCAACCGACCAGGCGCGCGCGCCAGCCATGGCCCTCGAGGCCGGATGCGAGCGCGCGCAGTCGCGGGGCGGCTTCGTGGCCGACGGAGAGCGTGACGTGCTGCGACGTGACCGCATGCCGGTCCTTGAGCCCGGCCCACGAGACCTGCCCGGGCCGGATACGAAGGGCGCGCGCCAAATCGGCCGTGGCGTCCGGCGTGGTCAGGCCGGACTTCGCGAGCCGAACCACCGCATGCGGGTGCGTGGCATCGGCGCGCACGGCGAGTGCCTCGAGCCACGCAGGCTCCAGCTGCTCGTCGACGCGGAAGTCCTCTGGATGGGTACGGATGGCCATGGCGTCATCCGCCCGTGCCTGTCGCCACCTGCCACAGCAGCACCAGGTTCAGGAGCGCGATCACGATTGCACAGCCCCACGCAGCCCACTTGACCCAGCCGCGCGCCGCCAGCGGTCCCAGCTTGGCACGCGAGGACGTGAACTGCACCAGCGGGAACACCGCGAAGGGCAGCTGCAGCGACAGGATCACCTGGCTCAGCACCAGGAGCTTGCCGATACCGGTCCTGCCCCAGACCATGGCGACGACGGCGGCGGGAACGATCGCGACCAGCCGCGTGACCAGGCGCCGCAGCCACGGCGGCAGCCGCAGGTCCAGGAAGCCTTCCATGACGATCTGCCCGGCCAGCGTGCCGGTGAGCGTCGAGTTCTGACCGCTGGCCAGCAGCGCCACCGCGAACAGCGTGCTGGCCATCGATGCGCCCAGCACCGGCGTCAGCAGGTGGTAGGCGTCGTGGATGTCGGCGACGTCCTGGTGCGCGGTGCCGTGGAACGCGGCGGCGGCCACCACCAGGATCGCGGCATTGACGAAGAACGCCAGCCCGAGCGCCACGCTGGAATCCACGGTGGCCAGGCGCAGCGCCTCGCGGCGGCCGGCGTCGGTGCGCTCGTAGGCGCGCGTCTGCACGATGCTGCTGTGCAGGTACAGGTTGTGCGGCATCACGGTGGCGCCCAGGATGCCGACGGCGACGTAGAGCATCGCGGGGTCGCGGAGGACGGCGGAGCTGGGCGCGAAGCCAAGCAGGATCCCGCCGACCGAGGGCCGCGCGACCCACAGTTCGTACGCGAAGCACACCGCGATCGTCATCACCAGCACGGCGACGATCGACTCAAGCAGCCGGAAGCCGAAGCGCTGCAGCAGGAGGAGCGCCAGCACATCGAGCGCGGTGATCGCGACGCCCAGCACCAGCGGGATGCCGAAGAGGAGTTCCAGCGCGATCGCGGAGCCGATCACCTCGGCCAGGTCGCAGGCGGCGATCGCGATCTCGCAGAGGACCCACAGCACGAACGCGACAGGGCGCGGGTACGCGTCACGGCAGGCCTGCGCGAGGTCGCGGTCAGCGCCGATCCCCAGGCGCACGGCGTGGTGCTGCAGCAGCATCGCTGCCAGGCTGGCCAGCAGCACCACGAAGAGGAGCGCGTAGCCATGGCGCGCGCCGGCGGCCAAGTCGGTGGCCCAGTTGCCCGGGTCCATGTACCCGACGGCCACCATCATGCCCAGGCCGCTGAACGCCCAGATACGGCGCCACATCGAGGCCGCGCGCGGCGCCACCGGGATCGTGGCGTGGACTTCGGGCAGCGAGGGCGCGCGGGACGCGCGCGCCCAGCCGTGTCGGTCGGGGCTGGACTCGGGGCGGAACATCGGCCGGGAAGTGTAGGACGAATCCGGCCCCGATAACGCGGGCCGGGACCCGCAGCCCCCCTTCCAACCCTGCCGTGGTTTCGCTATCCTTCCCGATCTGCCCCCAAGGGGCGAGGATCACCATGAAGAGCGACATTCACCCCAAGTGGTTCCCCGAGTGCAAGGTCTTCTACCGCGGCCAGCACGTCATGACCGTCGGCGCGACCGTGCCCGAGATCAACGTCGAAGTGTGGTCGGGCTCGCACCCGTTCTACACCGGCCAGAAGACGTTCATCGACACCGCCGGCCGCGTCGAGCGCTTCCAGCGCAAGTTCGCCGGCGACTACTTCAAGAAGGACGACGGCAAGAAGGCCGCCGCCCCCGCGAAGAAGTAGTTCCAACCCGCGCATGAACCCACGACCGCGCCCCCAATGGGCGCGGTTGTTTCTTGGATGGTCAATGAGGCCCCTGCCCGACAACCTCGTCCGCACGCTGGACCGGATGGCGACGGAGTTCCACGCCGCCGGCGCGGCGATGCTGGACCCCGGCGTGCTGGCGGACCACCGCCGGCTGCGGGCGGCGACAACCAAGCGCCGCGCGCTGGAGCCGACCGTCGTGCGCTGGGAGGAGTGGAAGCGCGGCCGCGACGAGCTGGCCGGGCTGGATGCGCTGGCCGGCGGCGCCGATCGCGACTTGGCCGCGATGGCGCGCGACGAGGCGCCTGCCCTGCGCGCGCGGCTGGACGCGCTGGCCACGGACATCCAGGAGCGCCTGGTCACCGCCGACGACGGACGCGTGGGCGCGGTGATCCTGGAGGTGCGCGCGGGCGTGGGCGGCGACGAGGCCGCACTGTGGGCCGGCGACCTGCTGGAGATGTACCGGCGCTTCGCGTCGCGCCGAGGCTGGCGCTGGGACGAGATGGAGTTCAAGCCCGGTGACGCGGGCGGCTGCACGCAGGCGATCGTCGAGCTTGAGGGCGACGGCGTGTGGAGCGACCTGGGCTACGAGGGCGGCACGCACCAGGTGAAGCGCGTACCCGCCACCGAGGCGCAGGGGCGCGTGCACACCAGCACCGCGACGGTGGCCGTGATGGCCGAGCCCGAGGACATCGAGGACGAGGTGGACCCCGCCGAGGTCAAGGAGATGATGACCACCGCGCAGGGCCCCGGCGGGCAGAACGTGAACAAGGTGGCCACCGCCGTGCACCTGATCCACCTGCCCACCGGCATCGAGGTGCGCATGCAGGAGACGCGCAGCCAGCTGCAGAACCGCGACAAGGCGTGGCGCCTGCTGCGTGCGCGCGTGCGCGAGGCGCGCCAGGCCGCGGCGGACGCGGCGCGCAGCGCCGAGCGGCGCTCGATGATGGGAAGCGGCGGCCGCGCGGAGAAGATCCGCACGTACCGCTGGAAGGAGGCGATCGCGGTGGACCACCGCGTCGAACAGTCGTACCCGCTGGCGAAGATGCTGGACGGCGAGCTGGAGCCGGTGGTCGCGGCGCTGCGGGCGAAGGACATCGCGGGGCGCGTCGCGGCGTTGTAAGCGCGTCAGTGCGGCATCGGGAACCGCGCGCAGAAGGCCCGGATCTCCTCGCGGACGGCGGCGCACGTGGCGGCGTCGCCCTTCGAGCCCATCACGCGGTCCAGCCAATTGGCCACCTGCACCATCTCGGGCTCCTTCAGGCCGCGCGAGGTGAGCGCGGGCGTGCCCAGGCGCAGGCCGCTGGTGACCATCGGCGGGCGCGGGTCGTTGGGGATGCCGTTCTTGTTGCAGATGATGCCGGCGGACTCGAGCCACTTCTCGGCGTCGGCGCCGGTGAGGTCGGCGCTGCGCTGGCGCAGGTCGACCAGCATCAGGTGGTTGTCGGTGCCGCCGGTGCACAGGCGGTAGTTGCGCTCGACCAGCGCGCCGGCAAGCGCCTTGGCATTGGCGACGACCTGCTTGCTGTAGGTGGTGAACTCGGGGCGCAGCGCCTCGCCGAAGGCGATCGCCTTGGCGGCGATGACGTGCATGAGCGGGCCGCCCTGGCTGCCGGGGAAGACCTTGCGGTCGATCTTGGTGGCGATCTCGGCATCGTCCGAGAGGACCAGGCCGCCGCGCGGGCCGCGCAGGGTCTTGTGCGTGGTGGTGGTGACGACGTGCGCGTGCGGGAACGGGCTGGGATGCACGCCCGCGGCCACCAGGCCAGCGATGTGCGCGATGTCGGCCATCAGGTAGGCGCCCACCGAGTCGGCGATCGCGCGGAAGCGCGCGAAGTCGATGACGCGCGAATACGCGCTGTACCCGCAGATGATCATCTTCGGCTTGACCTCGGTGGCGATCCGCTGGATCGCGTCGTAGTCCAGCAGCTCGGTCTGCGGATCCAGGCCGTACTCGGCGATCTTGTAGAAGGTGCCGCTGAAGTTCGGCTTCAGGCCGTGGCTCAGGTGGCCGCCGCTCTTGATCGGCAGGCTGAGGATCGTGTCGCCGGGGTCGCACAGCGCCATGAACGCGGCGATGTTGGCGTTGGCGCCGCAGTGTGGCTGGACGTTCGCGAAGCCGCACTTGAAGAGCTTCTTGGCGCGCTCGCGGGCGATGTCCTCGATCTGGTCGTGGAACTGGCAGCCGCCGTAGTAGCGCTTGCCGGGGTAGCCCTCGGCATACTTGTTGGTCAGCCAGCTGCCGGCCGCGTGCATGACGGCGGGCGTGACGTGGTTCTCGCTGGCGATCAGCTCCAGCGTGGTCGCCTGGCGCTCGGCCTCGTGCGCCAGCAGCGCGGCCATCTCGGGGTCCTGCGCACCGACCAGGCCGATCAGGTCCTTCGACATCGGGTCGAGCGAGGCGGGCGCGGCAACGGACGCGGGACGTGCGGTGGCGGTGGTCATGGGAGGACAATCGTACCCCGGTGGCGGCGGGCTACGATCTGGCGATGCCCACGCCAGCCGCGCACGCCTTCACCGTCGTGACGCCGGGCGGGCCCGTGACGATCCACGCGCCCGGCGCCGACGCCGCGGCTGCGATCCGCGGACGCGTCGAGGCATGGCTGCGCGGAGCGGCGGACGACTTCGCCGACGTGCCCACGCCGGCGGGCACCGCATTCCAGCGCGCCTGCTGGGAAGCATGCCGGTCGATCCCGTCCGGCGAGACCCGCAGCTACGCCTGGCTGGCCGCGGCGGCCGGCAGCCCACGGGCGGTCCGGGCGGCGGGCCAGGCCATGCGGAGAAATCCCCTGCCCATCGTGGTCCCCTGCCACCGGGTGGTCGGTTCCGGTGGCTGGATCGGTGGTTATGCGGGCGATGCGGGCGCCGCGGGAGCCACGGTGGCAGTCAAGCGCGGCCTGCTTGAGTTGGAAGCCCGGGGGGCCGATGTACCTTCCCGGGCCCGGCGCGCAGCCGCCAACGGCCGCGCACGGACAGGAGACCCCACGACATGAAGCTCACGATGGTCGGCACCGGTTACGTCGGACTCGTCACCGGCGCATGCTTCGCCGAGACCGGCAACCACGTCACGTGCCTGGACGTCGATCCGCGCAAGATCGAGATGCTCAAGCGCGGCGAGAGCCCCATCTACGAGCCCGGCCTCAGCGAGATGCTGGAGGCGAACATCAAGGCCGGCCGCCTGCACTTCACGCTGGACAAGTTCGAGGCGTACCGCGACGCGGACGTGGTCTTCATCTGCGTGGGCACGCCCAGCGACGAGGACGGCAGCGCCGACCTGCAGTACGTGCTGGCGGTGGCGCGCGACATCGCGGCCGCGCTGGAGCGGATCGGCCCGGGTGGCAAGGCGAAGACGGTGGTGGTCAAGAGCACCGTGCCGGTGGGCACCAGCCATGCGGTGCGCGACCTGATCGCCAGCCTGACGAAGGTCCCCTTCCACATCGCGGACAACCCCGAGTTCCTGAAGGAAGGCGACGCGATCAACGACTTCATGAAGCCCGACCGCATCGTCTGCGGCGTCGAGAGCGATGCCGCAGCCGCCGCGATGCGCGAGCTGTACGACCCGTTCGTCCGCAACGGGAACCCGATCCACATCATGGACGTGCGCAGCGCCGAGATGGTCAAGTATGCGTCGAACGCCATGCTGGCCGCGAAGATCTCGTTCATCAACGAGATCGCGAACCTGTGCGAGCACATGGGCGCCGACATCGTCAGCGTGCGCGAGGGCATGTGCGCCGACAAGCGCATCGGGAACCAGTTCCTGTACCCGGGCCTGGGCTACGGCGGCAGCTGCTTCCCGAAGGACACGCAGGCCGTCGTGGGCATGGGCCGCGCGAAGGGCTTCGAATGCAAGCTGAACGCCGCGGTGCACACGGTGAACCAGGACCAGCGCGCGCACTTCTGGGCGAAGGTCGAGAAGCGCATCGGCAGCGGCAACCTGAAGGGCAAGACACTGGCATTCTGGGGCGTGGCGTTCAAGCCGCGCACCGACGACATCCGCGAGGCGCCCTCGATCGCGCTGATGAAGCGCGCGATCGCCGCCGGAGCGAAGGTGGTGGCGTACGACCCGGTGGCACTGGAGAACCTGGGGCGCGAGATGCCCACGGTGCCGCACGCGCAGGACATGTACGCCGCGCTGGACGGCGCCGACGCGCTGGTGATCTGCACCGAGTGGAACGAGTTCCGCTCGCCGGATTTCGGCGAGATGCGCAAGCGCCTGCGCGCGCCGCTGGTGTTCGACGGGCGCAACCTCTACCGGCCGCAGCAGATGGCGCATGAAGGCTTCGAGTACCACTCGATCGGGCGCGCGCCGGCGATGCCGGCGAAGGGCTGAGCGGACGCGGCACCGACAGGATTCGGGAGCCTGGAACCCGCGCTACCACGCGGCGGGTGGCCCGTGGGCCGGAATCCACCTGGTTTGGGGTCAATTCCGGCCGCGGACCCATGGGTAACCGCGGGAATCCCGCCCTTTCCGGCGGAAAGTGGACAGAAAACCCACGGAAACGGGTGTTACACCTTGCGTCCGGCGCGGAAATCCCTATCTTTCGCGACGTCCTGGGCATCGGACCCAGTTTCGCAAGCAGCCGACGTGCAAAAGGCACTCCCCGGCAGCGGGCCACAAGCGCCCGCAAAGAAAGGAAGTCAGGATGGCTACCGCCAGCGCCAAGCCCCGCAGCAAGGGTGAGACCCTCAAGATGATCGCCGAGAAGACCAAGCTCCCGCGCAAGCAGGTCGCTGCCGTCTTCGAGGAGCTCGGCAACATCATGAAGAAGGACCTGGGCAAGAAGGGCCCGGGCGTCTTCGTCGTGCACGGCATGATGAAGGTCCTCGTGATCAACAAGCCCTCGACGAAGGCTTACGAGAAGCCGAACCCCTTCAAGCCCGGCGAGATGATGACCGTCAAGGCCAAGCCGGCCTCGCGCAAGATCAAGATCCGCGCGATGAAGTCCCTCAAGGGCATGGTTGGTTGATCTGACCGACGAACGCAACACCGAAGGGCCCTGCGCAAGCGGGGCCCTTCGCGCTTTTCGGCACGGCAGGGTCGGGTGACTCGGGGGCGAGCGGAAACTGGGACAGGTGGACCTGTCACCACTCTGTGCGGTCAGCGATCGATGCGGTAGACGACGCGCGCGGGCATCGGGCTGCCGACGGGGTTGTCATCCCGGCGCTCCTGGCGCGCACCGATGCGCTCCAGCGCGCGCTGCGAGCGCAGGTTGCCCGGGCTCACGTAGAACCAAGCGGTCTTCGCCCAGCGGAACGCGTGGTCCAGCATCAGGCGCTTCATCTCCCGGTTCGTGCCGTCGCCCCAGTGCGATCGCGCCAGGAACGTGTAGCCGATCACCACCGACCGATCGGCTGGGTTCCAGTCGTAGTAGCAGCTCAGGCCGATGACGCAGCCAGCGGCGTCCAGCGCGACCAGCCCCCCGCCGGTGGCGAGGACCGTCGCGAAGAAGCGCTCGAACACGGGCCGTTCGTGGCGGTCGCCCTGCCAGTGCTGCTCCCAGATGATCGGATCGCTCGCCACGGCGTGCAGCGCCTCCAGGTCGTCCGCGCGCAGCGGCCGCAGCCGCACCTGGTCCGCCTGGAGCGTCGGCTGCCAGTTGGGGACCGCGATCGCACGCTTCACGCTGCGGCCGTTCGCCTCGAGCAAGGCCCACGCCTGCTCGCGCGTCAGCGACGGGTCGAACTGGCGCACGGTGCGGATGGCGCGGTCAACCAGCTTGTCGTTGGTGGCCGCAAGGTCGACCATCAGGTTGCCGCGCACCTTGCCCAGCCGGGTGAAGAGCGCGGTGGTGATGCAGTTGAGCGCGAGCTTGGTGGCGCTTCCCGCCTTCAGGCGGGTGCTGCCGGTCAGGACCTCGGGGCCGGTCTCCAGGACGATCAGGTGGTCGCAGGCTTCCGGGCGCTCCATCGGCACGCAGGCGATGAACGCCGTGGCGGCGCCGCGCTCCTTGGCAATGCGGATCGCGCCCAGCGGGTACGGCGTGGTGCCTCCCGCGGCGATGCCGACGACCGTGTCCTGCGGCCCGACGCCCAGCTGCTCGATCTCGGCGCGCGCGCCGTCCCATTCGTCCTCGCGGCCCTCGCTGGAGCGGCGCAGCGCGCCGTCGCCGCCGGCGATCACCCCCACCACCTGGCCCGGGTCGCTCATGAAGGTGGGCGGGCACTCACTGGCGTCCAGCACGCCGAGGCGGCCGCTGGTGCCGGCACCGAAGTAGAGCAGCCGCCCCCCCTGCGCGAACTTCGGGACCATGGACTCGACCAGCGCGCCGATCGCCGGCGCAGCGGCGGCCACGGCCTCCGTCACCGCGCGGCTGTCCTCGGCCATCAGCGCGGCGATCGCGGCCGCATCCAGCGTGTCCAGGTGCATCGATCCGGGATTCCGGTGCTCGGTGCGGACATGGCTGCGGTCGGGCGGGAGGCGCATGGCGGCTGGGGCGGCGTTCACGTTCAGTCCATCGGCCGATCGGCGTCGTCCGCCGCAGCGCCGAGGGCCGGCACCCGGACCATGCCGAAGTTCCGCAGGATGAACGTCCAGCGGGCGCTGTCCTCGGCCGGGCTGAAGATGCCGTGGTCCGACGTCGGGAAGACCATCATCTCGAACGGGATGTCCAGGCGCTGCCAGGCGTCGGCCAGGGCCATGGTGTTGGACGGGTGCACGTTGTCGTCCACCAGCCCGTGCAGCAGCATGACGCGGCCCTTCAGGTTGCGCGCCAGCTTGACCGCGCTGCCGGCGTCGTAGCCGGACTCGTTCTCCTCGGGCGTGCGCATGGCGCGCTCGGTGTAGATGGTGTCGTACTGGCGCCAGTCGGTGGGGGGCGCGCCGGCCACGCCCACGGGGAAGATCTCGGGGTAGCGCAGCATGCACATCAGCGTCATGTAGCCGCCGTAACTGTGGCCAGTGATGGCGACGCGCGTTGCATCGACGTAGCCGCGCTTCGACAGCTCCTTGACGAACGCTGCCTGGTCGTCCACGTCGGGACCGCCCAGCTTCATGTACGTCGCGTCCTCGAATGCCTTGCCGCGGCCGGGCGTGCCACGGTTCTCGCACGTGGCCACCAGCACGCCGAAGCCGACGTCCTTGCGGACCGGCTGGTACGTGGAGCGGATCGTCACGATCTGCGGGCCGCCGTAGGCGTCGATGACCAGCGGGTACTGCTTCTTGGCGTCGAATCCCGGCGGCTTCCACAGGATGCCGTAGAGCTCGGTGACGCCGTCGGCCGCGGTGAAGCGGATGAATTCGGGTGCAGGCAGGCCCAGCTTCTCGGCGCGGTCCGCCGCGGGCTTCGCCAGGCACGCGACCTCGCGGCCGTCGATCGCGCAGAGGAACGTCGCCGGCGGCCGGTCGACGAACTCGCGGGTCGCGACGAAGTGCGTGCCGTCGGGCGCCACACGCACGCCGGACCAGTGGTGGTCGCCCTTCGTCAGTCGCTCGGAACCGCTGCCGTCCAGGCGCGCGCGGTGCAGCTGCGGGTTCAGCTTGGTCTCGCTGGAACGCGCCAGGTACCAGAGCCATCCGCCCTTCTCGTCGATCTCGACGATCGAGTCGGCTTCCCAGGAGTCCTTGGTGAGGTCGGCGACCTTGCCCTTCTCGAGGTCCCACAGCTGGAAGTTGGACCAGCCGTTGGCGCGCGTCTCCCACACGAAGCGGCGCCCGTCGGCCAGGAACATCATGGCAGGCGAGTTCTTCGTCCAGGTGTCCGAGCGCTCGGTCAGGATGGTGCGGGACGCGCCGGTGGCGGGGTCGGCCAGCACCAGGTCCAGCGTGTCCTGCCGGCGGTTGGTGCGGAAGAACAGGATGCCGTCGCCCTTCGGGGTCCAGCGCACGCCGTAGACGTACTGGTCGGCCGCGGCGCCGACGTCGATGGGCACGCGCTTCTTCGAGGCCAGGTCGTAGCACTCGAGCTTCGCCACGGGGTTCGGGTCGCCGGGCTTCGGGTAGCTGAGCGCCTTGGGCTTGGTGCGCGTCCCGACCTGGTCGCGCAGGATCCAGAAATCCTTCACCGGGCGTTCGTCGAAGGCGTAGTAGGCCAGCTTGGCGGAGTCGGGCGACCACCACATGGCGGTGTTCTGGTCCAGTTCCTCGCCGTAGACCCAGTCGGCGCTGCCGAACCAGACCTTGCCCGTGCCCTCGGTGGTGACGGGCACCTTGTCTCCGCTGCCCTTCTCACCGGGCTCGAGCGTGATATTGCAGTCGGAGAAGACGGCGATCCACTTCGCGTCCGGCGAGGGCACGTGCGTCGCCTGGCGTGCGCGGCCGCCGCGCGGCTCACGAGGACCACGCTCCTTCGCCGGCGCGTCGGGGGGCGTGCCGCCGTCGGCGATGGCGCCGCCCGCCAGCGGGATGCTCTTCCAGTCGGTGCCCGACTTGAACCAGACCGTGCCGCCGGCCAGGTCCCAGCGCACCTCGCCCACGCGGCCGCCGCGATCGCCCGCGCCGGCGGACTGGAGGCGCTTGACCTCGTCGGCGCCGGGCAGGTCCTTGTAGGGCACGAACTGCGCGAAGGCGCGCGGGGCCAGCACGGAAACGATCGCCGCCGCGGCAAGCGCGAGCGGCAGGCGGGAACGGGTCGTCATGTCTTGCTCCTGGGTGGCGGCGCGTCCGGGACGCGGCGCATTCAGTCGAACGCGGTCATCGCGCGGAACGTGCGGTAGCGGTCGTCGATCTGCCCGGCATCCAGCCGGTTCAGGCGGTCGAGGCCGAACGCCTCGATCGTGAAGCTGGCCAGCACGGTGCCCCACGCCATGGCGTGGCGCAGCGTGTGGAAGTCGGTGCCGCCGCTGCGCGCGACGTGGGCCATGAAGCCGCCGGCGAAGGTGTCGCCCGCGCCGGTGGGGTCGACCACCTGCTCAAGCGACGCCGGATACGCGGGCACGCTGGCGACGCCGTCGCGGTGGATCAGCACCGCGCCGTGCTCGCCCTTCTTGATGACGATGAACTGGCGCGGGCCGCCCTTCAGGATGCGGTGGCCGGCGGTGACGACGTTGGTGCAGTCGGTCAGCTGCATCGCCTCCTCGTCGTTCATGATCACGCCGTCGACCTCGGAGAGGAGCTGCATCAGCTCGGGCCGCGCGATGTTGATCCACAGGTCCATCGTGTCGCAGACCGCCAGCTGGCGGCCGGGGAACTTGCGCAGGAGGTCCAGCTGCACCAGCGGGTGGGTGTTCG
>JBIKJV010000177.1:0-4995 GCA_044360755.1 Phycisphaerales bacterium | reverse complement strand
CTTGCTGTCCTGGTACTTGGCGGGCACTGCGGGCGGCGCCTCTTCAAGCACGCCGAGGCGCGTGAAGAGCGTCTCACGGCGGTTCATGTTCTCCAGGTAGCGGCCGCCCCAGGCGAAAGTCTGGCTGCCGGGCCGGCGCTCCAGGCCATCCAGGCACACGTTGCGGAAGGACCGCAGGTGGCGCTCGTGAGCCTCGGGCCAGTCGCCGCCCACCGCACCGACGACGCGGACAGGCGAGAGGAAGCTGGCCGCCGCCGCGAAGTACGCGCAGCTGCCGCCGAGGACGCCGGAGGCCTCGCCCGTGGGTGCGTGGAGGGTGTCGATGCCGATGGTGCCGGTGACGAGAAGGGACATCTCCGCGAGTGTACGCGGGGATGCATCGTGGACGGCCGCCGCGCGCCGCGACCGCGGACCGATGCAGCCTGCGCCGGACGGTCAGTCCTCGTCGCCCCCGCCGCCGCTCGACCAGCCCAGGCCCAGCGGCAGGCCCAGCAGCGTGCCGGCGGCCACGTCGAGCGGCATCGCGAGCGACCAGCCGGGCAGCGCACGCGCGATCACGGCGCGGTCGAGCGGGCCGGGCAGGCTGGAGGCGGTGATCAGCTGCGCCACGCCGACGGCCAGGATCGGTGCGGCGAACAGCAGGATCGGCTGCGACTCGCCCAGCAGGCGGCGGCAGATGGTGCCGATGAACATCGCACCGGCCGCGGCGGCGAAGATCGACTGGCCCTTCATCTCGCTGCGGTCGGCCAGCCAGAGCGCGGCGACCGCCACCAGGCCCAGCAGCATGCTGCGGAGGGCGTCGGTGTTGAGGACCTCGGCGCGGAACGGACCCTTCGGGTCGCGGGCCGGGATATCGGGGAGCGGACCGGAGACACGGAAGACGATGATCGAGATCACCGCGACGCCCACGCCCCAGGCCAGCGTCTCGAGCGCCACGGGCCGCAGGCTTCCGCCGCCGAAGGCGATGTCCATCACGGTGCCGCTGCGCATCGCCACCACGGCCAGGCCGCAGCCGACGACGAAGAGCCCGACCACCGCGTTGATGAGCCGCCCCACGACCGCGCCGACCAACGTGCACGCCGCGACGGCCGCCAGCATGGCCGCCGCCGCCGTGCCCGGATGCACCGCATCGGCCATCGAAGGCCCGACAACGCCGCGGGCGCTGGCCAGGGACGGAATCACCGGCACCATCAGCAGGAGCACGAGGAGGATCCCGGCGCCCAGGACGGAGTAGCGGAGGGAGGCACTCTTCATGGTTGCGTGTCGTACCCGCCCCATGCACCCGGCGCAAGCGCGCGCGTATCTTGCGCGACGCATGGGCAACCCTCCCGCCGGACCGCTGGTGCTTGACGGATCGCCGCTCTCGATCGAGGACGTCGTGGCGGTGGCGCGCGGCGGACGGCCGGTGGCGCTGGCGCCCGCGGCGCGCGCGCGCGTGGCGGAGGCCCGCGCGGCGCTCGAGCGGCGCATGGCCGGCGGCGAGGCGCTCTACGGCATCAACACGGGCTTCGGCTCGCTGGCGCGGGTGCGGATCCCGGCCGAGGGGCTGGCACAGCTGCAGGTCAACCTGGTGCGGAGCCACGCGGCCGGCGTGGGCGAGCCGCTCGCCGCCGCCCAGGCGCGCGCGATGGTCGTGGTTGCCGCCAGCCTGGCGCGCGGCCACAGCGCGGTGCGGCCCGAGGTGGTCGAGCTGCTGGTCGGCATGCTGAACGCGGGCGTCGTGCCCGTGATCCCCGAGGTGGGCTCCGTCGGCGCCAGCGGCGACCTGGCGCCGCTCGCGCACCTGGCGCTCGTCCTGATGGGCGAGGGCGAGGCGTGGCACCGCGGCGAACGCCTGCCGGGGACCGAGGCACTGCGGCGCGCGGGCCTGGCGCCCGTGGCGCTGGCCGCGAAGGAAGGCCTGGCGCTCATCAACGGCACGCACTTCATGTGCGCACTGGGCGCCCTGGCGATGCACGACATCGGGCGGATCCTGGAGTTCGCGACGCGCGCGACGGCGATGTCGATCGACGCCTGCCGCGCCAGCGACAGCTTCCTGGACGCACGCATCCACGCGGCGCGCAACCAGCCCGGGCAGGCGGCGGCCGCGGCGGCGATCGCGCGCGAGCTGGCCGGCACGCAGATCGTGCCCTCGCACAAGGAGAACGACCCGCGCGTGCAGGACCCCTACTCGTTCCGCTGCGCGCCGCAGGTGCTGGGTGCCGCGATTGACGCACTGGCCTGGGCACGCGGCGTGATCGAGCGCGAGCTGGGCGGCGTGACGGACAACCCGCTGGTGTTCGCGCACGGCGGCGCGGCGGACATCGTCTCGGGCGGCAACTTCCACGGCATGCCGCTGGCGCTGGCGATCGACGCCGCCAAGATGGCGCTGGTGCCGATGGCCGCGATCAGCGAGCGACGCACGTTCTGGCTGCTGAGCGCGCACGACCCGCAGAACCCGGTGCGCCCCTACCTGGCCGCGGACCCCGGCGTGTGCAGCGGCTACATGATCGCGCAGTACACGGCCGCCGCGTGCTGCAACGAGCTGCAGGTGCTGGCGCATCCTGCCAGCGCGCACAACGTGGGCACGAGCGCCGGCATCGAGGACATCAACTCGATGGGCGCGACCGGCGCGCGGCACCTGCGCACGGCGGTCGACCGCGCGCGCACGGTGATCGCCATCGAGCTGGTGGTGATGGCCGAGGGCCTGGAGTACCAGCGCCCGCTGACGTCCGGCGCGGGGGTCGAGGCGCTGTACGCCGACATCCGGGCGCGCGTGCCGCGCCTGGCGGCGGACCGGTCGCCGGCAAGCGACATCGCGGCGGTGGACGCGCTCGTGGCCGGGTGACCGAGCGGCCTACACTGCGTCGCATGACCACCGCCACCCGCACCGTCCGCGCCCCGCGCGGCAGCACCAAGACCTGCAAGACCTGGGCCGCCGAGGCGGCCATGCGGATGCTGATGAACAACCTGGACCCCGAGGTCGCCGAGCGGCCCGGGGACTTGGTGGTCTACGGCGGCCGCGGGCAGGCGGCCCGCAGTTGGGAGTGCTTCGACGCGATCGTCGAGAGCCTGAAGCGCCTGGAGGCCGACGAGACGCTGCTGGTGCAGAGCGGCAAGCCGGTCGGCATCGTGCGCACGCACCCCGACGCGCCGCGCGTGATGATCGCCAACTCGAACCTGGTGCCGCACTGGGCGACGCAGGAGCACTTCGACGACCTGTGCGCGCGCGGCCTGATGATGTTCGGGCAGATGACCGCGGGCAGCTGGATCTACATCGGCACGCAGGGCATCCTGCAGGGCACGTACGAGACGTTCGCGGAATGCGCGCGCCAGCACTTCGGCGGCACGCTGAAGGGCACGCTGAACGTGACCGCCGGCTGCGGCGGCATGGGCGGCGCGCAGCCACTGGCGATCACGATGAACGAGGGCACCGCGCTCATCGCGGACGTCTGCCGCGAACGCCTGGAGAAGCGCGTCCACGACCGCTACCTGGACGAGTGGCACGCGGACCTGGACGCGGCGATCGACCGTGCGCTGGAGCTGAAGCGCGCCGGCAAGGGAATCAGCGTCGGCGTCCTGGCGAACGCGGTCGACCTGCTGCAGCGCCTGGCGGACCGCCGCATCGTGCCCGAGACGCTCACCGACCAGACCAGCGCGCACGACCCGCTGGAGGGCTACTACCCGCAGGGCATGACCCGCGAATCCGCCGACGCCCTGCGCGCGCAGGACCCCGAGCGCTACCAGGCGCTGAGCACGGCCAGCATGGAGAAGCACGTGCGCCTGATGGTCGACTTCATGCGCGCGGGCTCGAAGGTGTTCGACTACGGCAACAACATCCGCCAGCGCGCGCTGGACCACGGGTTCGCCGACGCGTTCGCGTTCCCCGGCTTCGTGCCGGCGTACATCCGGCCGCAGTTCTGCGTGGGCCGCGGGCCGTTCCGCTGGGCCGCGCTGAGCGGCGACCCGCAGGACATCCGCGTCACCGACGAGGCCGTGCTGGAGCTCTTCCCGGACGACAAGGGCCTGCACCGCTGGATCCGCATGGCGCAGGACCGCGTGGCGTTCCAGGGCCTGCCGGCGCGCATCTGCTGGCTGGGCCTGGGCGAGCGCCACAAGGCCGGCCTGAAGTTCAACGAGCTGGTGGCCAGCGGCAAGGTGAAGGCGCCGATCGTGATCGGCCGCGACCACCTGGACTGCGGCAGCGTGGCCAGCCCCAACCGCGAGACCGAGGGCATGCTGGACGGCACCGACGCGGTCAGCGACTGGGCGATCCTGAACTTCGCGGTCAACATCGCCAGCGGCGCCAGCTGGACCAGCTTCCACCACGGCGGCGGCGTGGGCATCGGCTTCAGCCAGCACGCGGGCCAGGTGATCGTGGCCGACGGCACGCCCGAGGCCGCGCGGCGCCTGGAGCGCGTGCTGACGAACGACCCGATGATGGGCGTCTTCCGCCACGCGGACGCGGGCTACGAGATCGCCAAGGACTGCGGGGCGCGGCTGGGCGTGAAGATCCCGATGGCGTGAAGCGGCAAATGAAGCGGGGCGTGATTCACGCCTTCGTCGCGCGCCTGCGGACCAACGCCGCGCGGGCTTCGATCGCCGTGAAATCCGGGAAGTGGTAGAGCAGCACGCAGGTCCGCCGGCCCGTGCGGCGGACGCAGCCTTCCTGAAGCACCGACTGCAGCCGCTGCAGGAGCCGGTTGACGCGCCGGCGCCGCCGCTCGTCCATCCACGTGATCCGGACGCTCGTGTATGCCTCGGGGTTCCTGGAAAAGTCGATCGGGGTGCCATCGGCCACCGCGCCCCAGCGACGGCAGCGGGATGCGGCCTCGCGCAGTGCGCCCGCCGAGACCTCGGCACCGGCCCGGAGCCCGCGGCCGGTTGCCTGGTTCACGCTGCAGGCCATTCGGGCCGGGACGAAGCGGAACGTGGCCACGCGCCGTCCGCGACCCTGGCGCGATCCCCGCTCGATGATCCCTGCGCGCGCCATGTCGACCATGTGCGGGTAGATCG
>JBIKJV010000146.1:0-6528 GCA_044360755.1 Phycisphaerales bacterium | reverse complement strand
GATGGACACGTGCTCGCAGATGCGGCCCTCCGCGGCGGCGTCGAAGACGTCCCATGCCGCCAGCCCCGCCCACGCGGCCAGCGCGGCGGCCCACGTCTGCGAGCACGTGTCCATCTGCCACATCGAGACGGTGGTGGCCGGGGAGAGCGCGATCCACGCCAGCAGCAGCGGCGCGGCCACCGGGAAGCCCGGCACCGCGCGGCGCGCCAGCCGCCACGCCGCCACGCCCAGCGCCGCAAGCCCCGCCACCTGAACGGCGACGGCCCAGCCGCACGCCAGCATCAGCGGGTCGCACCACGCGCCCACCGCCACCTCCAGCGGCCGGAAGTTGCTGTTGGTGCGCCAGGCAAGCACGATGCGGTCCCAGAGCGGCCCATCGGCGGCGTCGCCGCGCACGAATTTCAGGTCGTCGTTGGCGGCGATCATGCCGCCGGCCAGCGGCCAGGTGCAGACGGCCAGCAGCAGGATGGCAGCGGTCGCGATCGCGGCGCGGTTCCGGGTCGTGGGGTTCGGTCCGATGGTGTCCATGGCGTGGTGGCGCGTGTCGCGCGGCGCCCGGTGTGCATCGGCGCCCGGGGCGGGTGCGGCACCAACTTTGCGGCGTCGGTTGGCCCGGCGTGCCGATAGCAGCGGTGCCGTGGTGCCGACCGCGGGCATGCCCGCGCGGGCGGCCCCGGCCCGGCGCCGGCGCCACCGAACGGAGGCCCCGTGTCGCCATCGCTCCCCCGGATCGTCCTGGCGGCCCTCTGTGCCGCCCTCGCATGGTTCCTGTGGGGCGTGGTGGCCCACATGGCGCTGAGCCTGGGAGAGTCGTCCTACCGCAGGCTGCCCAACGAGGCGGCCGTGACGGCTGCGCTGGCAAGCACGACGCCCGAGGACGGCATGTACACGTTCCCCTGGCTGGACAACGGCCCGGACGGGCAGGAAGCCACCATGGACCAGTACGCCGAGGCGTACCGCAAGGGGCCGGTCGGCATTCTGGTCTATCGCCGCACCGTGGCCGAGATGATGCCGCCCAGCACGATGCTGAAGGAGTTCGGCGCCGGCTTCGCCGCGTCGCTCGTCGCCGCGCTGGTGCTCTCGCGCATCCAGTGGGGCGCGTTCGCCGCCGCGCGCGCCGCGGGCCTGGCCGCGCTGGCGTGCTGGCTCTCGAACGATCTCTCGCTGTGGATCTGGTACGGCTACCCGTGGTCGTGGGTCACGTCGACCCTCATCGAGCAGGTGGTCGGTTGGTCGATCGCGGGTGCCGTGATCGCATCCATCGTGCACCGAGGCGTGGGCGCGAAGGCGTGAGGCACGGCGTGCGGCGCGTGGTTGCGGCAGCGGTCGAAGGCGCCATCGCCTGCGCGCTGCCTTGCGTGGTGACGGCCCAGAGTCCTGCCGTGCCGCCCGTGCGCGCAACACCGCCGCGGCAGGTGCTGCAGGTGCTGGTGGACCCGCTGCACCCCGGGGCGGACGTCGGCGGCGTCGGCGCGGTGGTGCCCACGCTGCAGGACGCGGTCGCGTGGGCGAACCGGCACTCGTTCGGATCGCCGCGCATCGAGATCATCCTGGTGCCCGGCGTTCACGAGGTGCAGCGCACCGTGCGCGTGCCGCGCAACCTGGGCGGGCTCTTCATCCATGCGCAGGCGCCGGGCGTGCGCGTGGTCGGTGGGCCGGTCATCGCCGAACCGGCATGGCATGCGCCGGAGGGCGAGTCCGCGGCGCGCCTCCCCGCTGCGGCGCGCGCCAGCGTGCGTGCGCTCGACCTGCCGGCCGAGTGGGTCGCGCGGTTCGCAGGCGGGCTCTCGGGGCCCGTGCACGCGGGCCTGGGCGTGGACGTCGCGGCGGGCGCCAGCGAGGTGTTCGCGGGCGGGCGGCCGCTGGTCGCCGCGCGCTGGCCCAACGAGGGATACGCCGCCATCGAGCGGATCGTCGACGCCGGCTCGGTGCCGCGCGACGCAGCCGACGACGTCCCGGCCGGGAAGCGCAAGGCGGAGCCGCCGCGCGGCGGCACGTTCGCGCCGCGTGACCGCGACCGGCTGGCGCGCTGGACCGGCGCGTCCGGCGCGTGGATGCAGGGCTACTGGAACTGGGACTGGTGCGACGAGTCGCTCCCCGTCGAATCCGTCGACGCCGCCGCCGGCACGGTGAAGCTGGCGATGCCGCACCGCTACGGGCTGGCCCAGCGCGGGACGTTCCGCATCGTCGACCTGCCCGAGGAACTGGACGTGCCCGGCGAATGCTGGATCGACCGCGCGCGCGGCACGGTGTACGCGTGGCTCGAGGGCGACGAGGCATGGCGCGCCGAGGTGGCCGTCTCGGTGCTGGGCGAGCCGATGATCGCGATCGATGGTGCCGCGGACGTCGAGATCCGCGGGCTGACGTTCGAATGCACGCGCGGCGCCGTCATCGAGGCGAAGGCCACGCGCGGCCTGGCCCTGCGCAACTGCCTGTTCCGCAACACCGGCGCGCGCGCCGTGGGCATCGAGGGCAACGGATGCTCGGTCGCCAACTGCGCGTTCACGGACGTCGGCGGCACCGGCGTCGCGCTGGCCGGCGGCGACCGCCGCACGCTGGCACCCGCGGGCAACGAGGTGCACGACTGCCGCTTCGTGCGCTGCGGCCGCACGCTGCGCACCTACAACCCCGCGGTGCGGATGGACGGCGTGGGCCAGCGCCTGGAGCGCTGCGAGATCGCCGAGCTCCCGCACATCGCGGTGTTCTTCGCCGGCAACGATCACCTGATCGCCGGCAACGACGTGCACGACGTGGTGCAGGAGACCGGCGATGCCGGCGCGGTCTACGTGGGCCGCGACTGGACCGCGCAGGGCACCGTGATCCGGGGCAACCTGTTCAGCGGCATCCGCGGCACCGACGCGCGCTACCAGAACGCCGTCTACCTGGACGACATGGCCAGCGGCATCACGGTGCGCGGCAACGTGTTCGTGCGCTGCAACTGGGGCATCCTGATGGGCGGCGGCCGAGACAACGTGATGGCCGCGAACGTCTTCGCGGGCTGCGGGAAGGCGGTCTCGATCGACGCGCGCGGCGTCGGCTGGATGGCCGACGCGCTCAAGGATCCCGGGACGTCCACGCTGCTGCGCACCTTTGCCGCGATGCCGGTGGACGCCGAGCCGTGGCGCAGCCGCTACCCCGGCCTGCCCGCGTACCGCACCGAGCGCTTCGGCCGCCCCGTGCGCGACGTGCTGGAGGATTCGCTGCTCATCGGCACGCCTCTGGGTCGAATCGAAGACCGCGAGGGCGTGGCCGAGCGCGGCACTCGCTCCGACGACCTGGCCGGCGAGGCGCTGGCGGCGCGCTGCGATGCGATCCTGGCGCAGGTGCGCGCGGGCGCGTGCACGGTCGGCCCGGCCACGCTCGACGGCGTCGGGCCGCGCGGCCACGTGGGGGCGCCCACGCGCGCGGAGCACTGCGTGCGCTGAGCCGTCAGAACACCAGCTGCAGCTGCGAAACGATGCCGCAGCCGTTGCCGGACGGCATGATGCCCAGGCCGCCCGAGATGTTCGTCTGGCCGTTGATGGCCCCGGTGCCGAGCGGCACCACGACCTTGGTCGTCAGCTTCAGCGTGTTCTGGCCCGCGACGTACCAGTTGAATCCCGCCTGCAGGATCCACGGCACGCCCGCGTCCTGCATCCACGATCCCGACGCGAACGGCTCGACCACGTCCGTCAGGAACGTCGAGGCCTGGAGGTTCAGGCCCGACGACCACTGCAGGTCCGGCAGGCCGACGGCGTCGCGCTCCAGCGCGTACTGCGCGATCAGCGTGGTGCCGCCCAGCGCCGCGCGCAGGTCGGCGGTGAAGCCCTGTGCCGCGCGCGTGCCCGGCGGGTTGTCGGCGCGGCCCGTCGACCACACGACTCCCAGCCCCGCCACCACGCCTGGCCGGTCGCCCGGGCGGCTTGAAAGCCAGGAGAGCTGGTCCCAGTCGGCGCCGACCTTCGCCTCGACGCGCGCGGCCACGGCCCACGAGAGGTTCAGGTCGTTGTTCCAGGTCAAGGACGTCTGGTTCAGCTGCGAGTACGTGCCGGCCTTCATGCGGGCGTCCGTGCCTTCCCACAGCATCGAGATGCCCTCGTGCTTGCCCATGCCGAAGCGGTAGTTGAAGACCGAGTACTCGCCCGTGGTCAGCCGGCTGCTGCCGTAGAAGTCGCTCTCAAGGTCCCATGGCACGTTGTGCAGCCCGACGATGGTGCTCCAGCCGCCGCCCCAGTCCTTCCGCACCAGCCCGTAGAGCAGCCGGAACTGGCCGCCCTCGGTGACGAACCGGTCGGGCTGGGAGTTCCACGCCCCGGTCATGTTCCACGTGATGCTGGGGTCGATGGCGTGCCCCGAGAGCGTCAGGTTGAAGCGGTGGACCTCGAAGCCCCACATGTCCTGGTCGGGCACGCCCTTCGCCGCCGGTGCGAACGCCGCCACGAAGCGCTGCTGCTGCAGGATGCCGACGCGGAACAGCCAGTTTCCGTCGCCGCTGCGCACGAACGTCCCGTGGTCGTACCCGCTGGTCCCCGCGTCCCGCAGGAACGACGTGCGCGTGCCGGCGTCGGCCAGCACGTCGCGGACGGTCTCGCGCACTGCCTCCGCGCGTCGGGCGTCCACCCACTGTGAATCCTGCGTCGCCCGCATCGCGGCAACCTCGGCGCGCAGCGCATCGAGGGTTGCCTGCTGCCCGGACGTCGGCGGCGCCGGAAAGGGCAGCATCGCCCGTCAGTCCAGGAACCGCACGGTGCCGGTGTCGACGTCGTAGACGGCACCCAGCACCTGCACGCCCTTGGCCTTCGCGTCGCGCAGGATCGCGCTTTCCTCGAGCTTGCGCATCTGCTGGCGAACGTTCACCTCGATGGCGGCGTTGAGGATCGCCTCGGCGGGCTGGCCCTTGCGGCCGGCGATGGCCTGCTCGATGGCCGGGCGGATCTCGCGCACGAAGATCGGCATGCTTCCCGGCAGGTCCTTCCCGTCCACCGCGGCAGCGACCGCACCGCACTTGGTGTGCCCAAGCACCAGCAGCGTGTGCACGCCCAGGGCGGCCACGCCGTACTCGAACGTGGCGGTGGCACCCGGGGTGTCGAAGTTGCCGGCCATGCGCACCACGAACAGGTCTCCCACGCCCTGGTCGAAGATCAGCTCCACCGGCACGCGCGAGTCGGCGCAGCTGAGGATGCCGACCGACGGCGACTGCCCGTACTGCCCGGTCTGCGCGACGCGCTCGTTCTGCCATGCGTGTGCACGCATGCCGCCGTCGAGGAAGCGCCTGTTGCCGGCCACGAGCGCAGCGCGCGCCTGTCCGGCGGGGATGCCGGTGCCCGAGCCGTCGACTGCCGGCGCAGGTGCGGAGGCGTCACCCTGCTTGGTGGCGGGCGCGCAGCCGACCACGAGGGTCGTGGCGACGGCGACGGCGAACAGGGGCGCGGAGCGCACGCGGGAGATCTGGTTCATCGGCGCAGTATGGTCGCGTGCGGGCTTGCGCGCAACGCGGCGCGCTAGAGTGTCCTCCTGATGCGTTATTCGACCGTCCTCGTCCTGCCGGTTCCCGTGCTCGTCGCCGCGCTGCTTGCCGCGTGCGGCACGCCGGCGCCGGCACCCACGCCGCCGGCCCCCGTGGCTGCCGCGCCCGCGACCCCCGTCACCGACGAGGCGCGCATCGACGCGATCCGAGAGTACGCGTCCACCGACCCCGTGCGTGCGGCGGCGGCACTGAAGGCGATGCAGCCCGTCGCGCTCGGCACCGAGGACCGCCAGGCGTGGACCCGGCTGGCCCGCACCGTGGCCGTGCGCACGGGCGACCGCGCGTGGCTTGCCGCGATCGAGCCGATCCCGGATCCGCTGGCGCAGGTCGAGATGTACCGCGTGCTGCTGGCCGGCAGCTTCGTCGAGGAAGGCGACTTCGCGGCGGCCGAGGCCGAGCTTGCGCACATCGAGGACATCGACAACGTCAACCCCCGCGACCGCCGCCGCTACTGGGCGCTGCACGCGCGCATGGCGCAGCTGCGCGGCGACGTGCCCGCCGAGCGCCACGCGATCGAGATCATCGTGGACGAGTTGCCCTCGTGGCCGAACGCACGGTGCCAGGCGTGCCACGACGACCGCCGCCGGCCCGGCGTGACGACGCAGCTGGACGTCCGCAACCGCTGGTTCGTGGACCGCTACGTGGAACTGATGCGCCGTGACGGCGACGCGGCACGCGTCCGCGCCGATGCCGAGCGTGCGCTGGCCGTCGACCCGAAGGACAACCACGCACGGCTGCGGTTGGCCTACGCGCTGCTTGCGCTGGGCGACGCCGCGGGCGCCGATGCGCGGATCGCCGAGATCCCGTGGGCGCAGGTGCCCGGGCGCGAAGCGCTGCCCGCGCGCATGGTGATGCCGTATCCGTGACCGGGTGCGCGGCGGACGCGGCCCGCATGCCGCCCCGCGCTACGCTCGGCGCATGTTCGCCGCCCTGATCCTGGCAGGCCTGGCCCTGGTCGCCCGCGCCGCGACGCCGCCCATCGTGCCGGTGGAGCGCGTGCCCGACCGTCCCAACGTGGTGCT
>JBIKJV010000145.1:0-6529 GCA_044360755.1 Phycisphaerales bacterium | reverse complement strand
CTGGTCGCCGAGGCGATCGAGGTCCCGCTGCGCACCATCGCCGACAACGCCGGCGAGAAGGGCACGGTCGTCGTCGCCAAGGTCCGCGACATGAAGGGCAACGAGGGCTTCAACGCCCTCACCCGCCAGTACGGCGACCTGGTCAAGGACGGCGTGATCACGCCGGCCAAGGTGGACCGCTGCGCGCTGCAGAACGCCGCGAGCGTCGCGGGCCTGCTGCTGACCACCGACTGCATCGTCACCGAGAAGCCCCAGCCCAAGGAGCCCGCCGGGCACGGCCACGGCCATGACCACGGCATGGGTGGCATGGGCGGGATGGGCGGCATGGGTGGGATGGGCGGCATGATGGGCATGTGAGCCCGCCGCGATTCCCACGAACGAACACGAACGACAAACACCAACACACGGAGAAACCAGAGATGTCCAGCACCCAGGTTCGTCCCCTCGAAGACCGCGTCATCGTCAAGCCCCTAGAGGCCGAGACCAAGACCGCCAGCGGCCTGTTCCTGCCCGAGAGCGCAAAGGAGCGCCCCATGCAGGGCAAGGTCGTGGCCACCGGCCCCGGCAAGATGCTCGACAACGGCCAGCGCCAGCAGATGCTGGTGAAGAAGGGCGACACGGTCGTCTTCGGCAAGTACGCCGGCACCGAGGTCGAGATCAAGAACGTCAAGCACATCATCGTCCGCGAGAGCGAGCTCCTCGGCATCGTCGAGGGCTGATCCACGGCCGACGCGCCGCACGCAGACGCACCGCGCGCCGGACGGCGCGCCCAGCAGCAAGGAACCACATGGGCAGCACCAAGCAGATGAAGTTCACCCCGACCGCGCAGGCCGAGCTCAAGAAGGGCGTCGACGCCATCGCGCAGGCGGTCGCCGTGACGATGGGCCCCACCGGCCGCAACGTCGTCATCGAGAAGGGCTTCGGCAGCCCGCACGTCACCAAGGACGGCGTGACCGTCGCGAAGGAGGTCGAGCTCACCGACCCGTTCGCGAACATGGGCGCGCGCATGGTCCAGCAGGTGGCCAAGAAGACGGCCGACGTGGCCGGTGACGGCACCACCGCCGCCACCGTGCTGGCTGCGGCCATCTTCAACGGCGGCCTGCGATTCGTCGCGGGCGGCGCCAATGCCGTGGCCGTGCAGCGCGGAATCAACGACGCGGCCGAGGTGGCCTGCGACGCCATCCGCGCCAGCGCCAAGAAGTGCGCCGGCAAGTCCGACCTCGTCAAGGTCGCCACCGTCAGCGCCAACCACGACCAGGCCATGGGCGAGCTCATCGCCGAGGCCATCCACCGCGTCGGCCACGACGGCGTGGTCGAGGTCGAGGAGGCCAAGGGCTACGAGACCACGCTCGACTACGTCGAGGGCATGTCCTTCGACAAGGGCTACATCTCGCCCTACTTCATGACCGACCCGAAGAAGGCCGAGTGCGTGCTGGAGAACCCGTACATCCTGCTGTACGAGAAGAAGATCGGCACGCTGACCGACCTGCTGCCGCTGCTCAACAAGGTGGCGACCGCTGGCAAGCCGCTGCTGATCGTCGCCGAAGAGGTCGAGAACGAGGCCCTGGCCGCGCTGGTGGTCAACAAGCTGCGCGGCGTGCTGAACGTCTGTGCCGTGAAGGCCCCGGGCTTCGGCGAGCGCCGCACGGCCATGATGGAGGACGTCGCGATCCTGACCGCCGGCACGTTCATCGCCAGCGACAAGGGCCGCTCGCTCGAGTCCGTCGAGCTGAACGAGCTGGGCCGCGCGCGCAAGGTCGTCGTCAACAAGGACGAGACCGTGATCGTCGAGGGTGCCGGCAAGAAGAAGGACATCGAGGCCCGCATCGCGCAGATCAAGGCCAACCACGAGCGCTCGACCAGCGACTACGACAAGGAGAAGCTGGCGGAGCGCATGGCGAAGCTGGGCGGCGGCGTCGCGATCGTCAACGTCGGCGGCGCCACCGAGGTCGAGATGAAGGAGCGCAAGGACCGCGTCGACGACGCGCTGCACGCGACCCGCGCGGCCGCGAAGGAGGGCTACGTGCCCGGCGGCGGCGTCAGCTTCCTGCGTGCGTCCGAGGCCGTCCACGCCGCGCGCGGCAAGGCGAAGGGCGACGAGCGCTTCGGCTTCGACATCGTGGCCGAGGCACTGCGCGCGCCGACGCGCCAGATCTCGCAGAACGCCGGCGTCGACGGCGACCTCGTCTGCGAGAAGGTGCTCGAGGGCAAGGGCTCGTTCGGCTACAACGCCGCGACGGGCGAGTACGAGGACCTGGTGAAGGCCGGCATCATCGACCCGGCGCTGGTCTCCACCACCGCGCTGACGAACGCCGCCAGCGTCGCGGGCCTCATGCTCACCACCGACGTCCTAGTCACCGAGCTGAAGGAAGAGACCGAGCCGGTCGCCGGCGCGGTCAGCTGATTCCTGCCCCCACGTCCCGAGGCCGGCCGCCGTGCGCACCCCGCACGCGCCGGCCTCGGGTTCTTCGAGCGAACGCACCCCGGAGCGATCCGTGAGCACCTCGGCCGATTACTACGAGATCCTGGGCGTCGCGCGTGACGCGAACGGCGACGAGATCAAGCGCGCCTACCGCCGCCTGGCGATCAAGTGGCACCCGGACCAGAACCCGGGCAACGGCGAGGCCGAGGCCAAGTTCAAGGAGTGCGCCGAGGCGTACGAGGTGCTGAGCGACCCCGAGCGCCGGCAGATGTACGACCAGTACGGCCACGCGGGCCTGCGCGGGCGCCCCGCGCACGACTTCCGCACGATGGACCCGTCGGACATCTTCTCGATGTTCACGGACATCTTCGGCGGGCAGCCGGGCGGCGGACGGCAGCGGCGCGGCCCCGCACGCGGCTACGACCTGGAGACCGAGGTCGAGATCTCGCTGCGCGAGGTGGTCGACGGCTGCGAGCGCGAGGTGGCCTTCAAGCGCGCCGAGGTCTGCGGCACCTGCAAGGGCAACGGCGCGAAGCCGGGCACCAGGCCAGTTGCGTGCCCCACGTGCGGCGGCCAGGGCCAGGTGCAGCAGCAGGGCCTGGGCGGCCTGTTCCGCATGGTCACGACCTGCCCGTCCTGCCAGGGACGCCGCACGGTGGTCAAGGAGAAGTGCGCCGAGTGCCGCGGCAGCGGGCGCGGGGCCATCCAGCGCAAGCTGAAGGTGCGCATCCCCAAGGGCATCGCCGACGGCCAGGTCGTGCGCGTCCAGGGCGAGGGCGAGCCCCCGAACGCCGCCGAGAGCCCCGACGGCACCGGCATCCGCGGCGACCTGCACATCGTGGTCCGCGTCGAGGAGGACGCGCGCTTCGAGCGCGACGGACACGACCTGCTGACGACGCTGGACGTCTCGTTCGCGACCGCCGCACTGGGCGGCACGGCGGTCGTGCAGACGATCGACGGCGAGAGCGAGACCGACCTCGCGCCCGGCACGCAGCACGGCGAGCTCTTCCGGCTGACCGGCAAGGGCGTGCCCGAGCTGGGCGGCCCGGGCCGCGGCGACCTGATCGTGGCCGTCCGAGTGAAGGTGCCCACAAAACTGACCGCCCGCCAGCGCGAGCTGATCGAGCAGCTGAGGGCGACCGAGGAGCCGGCGAAGCCCGCCAAGGGCGGGGAAGGCTCCGCGAAGGGGGCGAAGGACGGCAAGGGCGGCAAGGACGGCCGCAAGCGCGGCGGCTTCTGGGGCAAGATGAAGGAGACCTTCGGCGAGTGAGCCCGGCTAGGCTTCCCCCGCGCGCAGGATGGACGCACCCATGACGAACCAGCACCACAAGCCACAGGGCCACCACCACGGCGCACCCGAGAGCGCGGACGAGGCACGCCAGCGCGCCGAGGCCTGCTCGCACGCCGAGCCGCACGTCGACGACCGCGCACCCGAGGCCGAGGAGGCCCGCGACCTGATCCGCTGCCTGGAGGACCGCGTGGCTGCGCTCGAGACCGAGCTGGCGGCCGCGAAGGACCAGGCGCTGCGCGCGATGGCTGACTTCCAGAACTACCAGCGCCGCGCCAACGCCGAGGAACCGCGCCTGCGGGCCGCGGGCGTCGGCAGCGTGGTGCGCCAGGTGATCCCGGTGCTCGACAACTTCGACCTGGCGCTGGCGCACGACCCGGCCAAGATGACCGTAGCCGGTGCGGTGGACGGGCTGCGCATGGTGCGCGGCGAGCTGCTGCGCGCCCTCGAGCGGGCCGGCGTGGAACTGCTGCAGCCCAAGCAGGGCGATGCGTTCGACCCGCACCAGCACGAGGCGATCATGCAGGCGCCCGCCCAGGGCGTGGCGCCCGGCCACGTCAGCAACACGCTGCAGTGCGGCTACCGCCTGGGCGACACGGTGCTGCGTCCGGCGAAGGTCGCGGTCGCGCCCTGAGGCGCCGGCACGCACCACCGACGACCACGCGGAGCGCGCGATGCCCACCTACGAGTACGAGTGCACGAAGTGCGGCCACGGCTGGGAGCTGTTCCAGTCGATCAAATCCGAGCCCGAGCGCACCTGCCCGAAGTGTCGCAAGCGCACGGCCATGCGCAAGATCGGGATCGGCGCCGGAATCCTGACGGGCGGGCGTGGCGGCGATGCCGAGCCCACGGCGGCGGCCGCCCCGGCGCAAGCGGCCAAGCCCGCCACGGATGCGACCGGCAAGGCCGACACGGGCACCAAGGCCACCTCCGACGCGAAGCCCGCACCGGCCCCCGCCCCGGCCGCCGAGGGCAGCGTCAACGCCACGCACCCGGCGCGCGAGGGCCGCGGCGCGGGAAACCTCCGCGACGCGATCGCTCGGCAGCGGAAGCAGGCCACCGCGCGCGCGAAGCCCGCCCGCGGGCGCAAGGGGAAGTGACCGTCCGCGCCTGCCTGTAGGCTTGGGCCGTGACTCTCCGCTTCATCCAGCGCATCGAGGACCACCTCGCCTACGACAATTACCGCCCCGTCGACACCGACGAGCTGCGCAAGATGCTGCGCGTCCCCGAGGATGACGAGGACGAGTTCCTGCAGGCGATCGAGCTGATGTCCAGCGAGGGCCGCGTCGAGGTCGGCGGCGACGGGAAGGTGCGCCTGCCGAAGTTCGGCGACGAGGCCGAGGGCCGCATCAAGATCAACCCGCGCGGGTTCGGCTTCCTGGTGCCCGACCACCCACGCCGCGAGGGCGACCTGTACATCCCCGCCGGGCAGACGGCCGACGCGCTGAACGGCGACCGCGTCCGCGTGCGCGTGTTCCGCAAGGGCGGCGGCTTCGCGGGCGGCAAGGGCAAGGGCGTGCCGGACGGCCCAACCGGCCGCGTGGTCGAGGTGCTCGAGCGCGGCCAGTCGCGCTTCGCGGGCACCCTGACCAAGGACGGCCGCGAGTGGTTCGTCGTGCCCGACGGGCGCGCGCTGCGCGACCCCGTGGTCGTGCGCGACCCCGGCGCCAAGGGCGCGAAGGCCGGCGACAAGGTCGTCATCGAGATCATCACCTACCCCACCGACCTGGACTACGCCGAGGGCGTGATCCTGGAGGTGCTTGGCGAGGCCGGGCGCCCCGACGTCGAGACGCGCGCGGTGATCGACGTGTTCAACCTGAAGCAGGGCTTCGACGACGCGTCGCTGGACGAGGCGCGCGACGCCACCCGCCGCTTCGAGCGCGAGTCGGACGGCCCGTGGGAGGACCGCGAGGACCTGACCGCCACGCTCATCTTCACGATCGACCCGCCCGACGCACGCGACTTCGACGACGCGATCAGCATCCGCCACGACGCCGCGCGCGACGAGTGGGAGCTGGGCGTGCACATCGCGGACGTCGCCCACTGGGTGAAGCCCGGCAGCGCGCTCGACGAGGGCGCCAAGTCCCGCGGCAACAGCGTCTACCTGCCGCGCCTGGTCATCCCGATGCTGCCCGAGAGCCTCTCGAACGGCATCTGCAGCCTGCAGGAGGGCGTGAACCGCTTCACCAAGAGCGTGTTCATCACGTTCGACGGCCGGGGCCGCCCGGTGCACCACCGCCTGTCGAGCACCGTGATCCGCAGCCGCAAGCGCTTCACGTACATCGAGGCGCAGGCGGTGATCGACGGCGACATGGGCCGCGCGCGCCAGCACGCGAAGACCGAGACCGCCTACGACGCCGACGTGGTCGACGCGCTGCGCCTCTCGAACCGCCTGGCCACGGTCCTGCGCGAGCGTCGCCGCGCGGACGGCATGATCAGCCTGAACCTGCCCGAGGTCGACCTGACCTTCAGCGAGGACGGGCACGTCACCGGCGTCGAGCGCGAGGACACCAGCTTCACGCACACGCTGATCGAGATGTTCATGGTCGAGGCGAACGAGGCGCTCGCGCGCACGTTCAGCGACCTGCAGGTGCCGCTGCTGCGGCGCATCCACCCCGAGCCGACCTTCGGCGACCTGGAGACGCTGCGCACGTTCGCGCGCATCGCCAAGTACCGCCTGCCCGAGGAGCCCACGCGCCGCGACCTGCAGGCGCTGCTGCAGGCCACCGCCGACGGCGAGAGCGCGCGGGCGATCCACTTCGCGGTGCTGCGCACGCTCTCGAAGGCGACCTACTCGCCGGCGCTGGTCGGCCACTACG
>JBIKJV010000416.1:0-6663 GCA_044360755.1 Phycisphaerales bacterium | reverse complement strand
TTCCGCCCCGGGGTTTGATTCCCCGGGGCGGTTTTGTTTAGATTGGGATCCAAACGCAACGCTGGCGAATCTGTGAACCGAATGCCATTACCCCCATGCGTTTTGCTCCGGTCACTCGTTCAAGTTGATGTTTCCACTTGCTCGCGCCCCATGCTGTTGGGCTGAATATCTGCTCAAGAGCGGGATGGTTATTCGCCACGAATATTCCCCGGCTATCCGCGCAGAACCTAACCCCATGCCGCTGCAATGCATCCATGCGGTCTTTCCGCCGCATCATTGTTCCAGCATCATCGGCAGAAAGCGGATCGCTTTGGATGTCTGCGATAACCTCAGAAATCGTGCGCTGATAATTTACCCCGGCGACATCGAACCTAATTGAGCTTGCCGCAAGATGGGCAAGGCATTGGTTCTCGTCATTATCAACATCTTCGGACTTGAATCCTGACCAATCCTGCCGCTGCATAAATTCAAGAGCGATCACATCACTCACCTGCTTGCTTGTGGTGAGCGAATAAGCCCCAGCTAGCAATGCCCCGATCTGATCTGCGCTGCGTTTATCCCCGGTGAAATCAACCGCAACACGTGAAAAGATTTCGCAATTCTCTCGGATGATCTTTGCGTTTTTGATGCATCGGGCGCGGAATTTGCTACAATAGCTATCGCTTGAGACAGTAGATTTCCACAATGCTACCACCTTGTCGAAATGTTCCGATGCATCCCGCCCAAGGTTTTTGCGAAGTTGAAGGATCGAAATGCGGCTCACATCGGATTTTTTAACTGCCGCAACACCGATGGATGCAAAGCAAAATGCGGATCGGATCAGATATGTTACAGATCCACCCTGTGCCGTGCCTTTCACAATTCCCGCCCCGGTTTCGGTGCTGGATTGCCGGGCAAGCGTGAGGATAGATTCAAACCTTGCTTGTGATGCCTTATCCTCAGACTCCGCTTCATCAAATACCACCGGAAGAGAATCAGAACCAAGCATCCCGCGGATTCCAGCCTCGGAAGTGGCTCCCTGAACGTGCAATGCGGCATCACCAACAATCGGCTGGATGATGTTTGAGACGATCCATGATTTACCTGACCCGCTCGGCCCGGTCACCCACATATGGGGTCGCCAACGCAATGCCCCGCCGATCGGAGCAAGGGCAAGCCACCCTGCGAGCAATTTGCCATAGAGCGGACGCTCCCATGACAGCATCTCACACAGGTCGATCAATTTAGCTGAATCAGCATTGGTCAAAATTGAATCAGTCTCGGCATCAATCCGTAATGCGCCATGATAAATCGCCCGCCGTGATGAATTATATTTCGGTATCGGCACATCACCACCATTGATCAACAGCCGATCGCCGGCATGGTAAACAATATCCCCACCATCGATCCAGCACCCCCGACCCCGGATCCTCCGGGAGTCAAACATCGGCATTGATTGGGAGCGTTGAATCAATGCGTTGATCGCAGAATCCCAATTCACCCCTTGGCTATTGCCGGGGAACACGATTTCCCACATTTGCAGCGGGGCAAGACGCATCAGGTTGTTTTTGCTGTGCGCTGATGCGGCAAGGCTCACGATCTGCTGCGATTTGTCGGGCATGTAGTAAAACAACTCGCCATCCGCCCCAAGCAAACGGAACGGCATGTCTGCAATCCTGTCCGACTGGATTAGGTCTGCATCCTCTCCCGGTTCTATGGCGACCGATGCCCTAGCCTCGGCGCGATCGATCAGTTCGCGCATCTGCTCTGGGGTGGCATCTGCTGCATCCCATCCAGCCTCGGCATCGATGGGAGGCGCAACCATCCTTATTTGCCCACAAATCGATTCTAGACGCTTTGTGATGGCCTCGGCGGCAAGAAACCCCGGAGAGTCATTGTCGGGCCAAATGACGCAATCTCGGCCCCGCAATGGCTCCCAATAGGTCTTGCCATGTGCCGATGACCCGCCCGACCATGTGGTGGCATTCCAGCCCGCAGCGATCAAGGCGGAGGCTGCTTTCTCTCCCTCCGCGATGATGACTGGATCAGATGACCTAATCAACGCAGAAAGATTATACAGCGGTCGAGGCTCGGCCATTGCCTTCCATTTCCACCCCTCGGCACCAGTTGGCGACTTGCACCATGTCAGCGGCAAAACCTCTTTACCCGCTGGCGTATCGAACCGGGCGACATAGCCGCGAATTTCTTTATCCTTGCCGAGATACTCCCACACCGCTGCGGGGTTTCTGCCCTTATTCATTAGCACAAACTCATTCGCCGGCTCGGGGGCGAATGGCATTGCGACCCATGTATCGGATTTCGATGGCGCAGGGGTTGGGGCGGATCCTATTTTCCCCGCCAACCATTCTGCCGCAGATTTTATGTCAGTATCCCGGGCGAGTTGCACCAGTCTCAAAATTCCACCCTTGTCCCCGGTGGCGAAATCAGACCACATCCCGGTCTGTGTGTTGATCGACATCGATGATCCCGGATCGCCTGTGATGGATCCGATTTTGAATTCTTTGCCGGATTTCTTACCTGCCGGGAATAACTCTCGGCAGATGGACTCGATGTGCGGAGCTGCCTTTTGGCTCAGTTCATTAAAATCATGGTTCATGTTATTATTTTAGCTTGGTTCGCTGCTTTGTAAATTGCCTGTAGTCGATGAAGCGGAAGTGATGCGAATGTTGACAGGATTTTTTGCCGTTCGTCAATGGCATCGACGATTGTGCATAAATATCTGCAATTATCCGTTTTCTTGGTCTTCAATTTGATGCCGTAGCGTTTTGCGCTCGCCACCGCAGATGCCTTTGCCGGGGCATCTGCGATGAATGAATCACCAATGATTGAATCGGCAAAAAATTGCTTCCAGTTTGCCCGGTCAGAATGGGCCGTCATAGTCGGCTTCCGATGTGGTGGCGGGTTGCTGAACCGCAGGCGCAGATTGCTTCTGTCCTACGATCTTCCCATTGCCCAAGATCGGGCCTTTTTCGCCAGATTCCCGGCGGGTCTGCCCCAGATCCTGAACGACCATGTAATGGTTGCCGAATCGATCTTCGCCATCACGATTGCCCAACAGCGTGATGTCGATGTATTTTCCTTTTTCGCCGTGATGAATTGCGGATTTATCGATTTTCATCACGTCCAGTTTTACTCTAATTATGTTGCTCATGTTATTTATTTTTTAGTGTTATTTGGGGGAGATTATCTTTTCGGCATCCTCGACCGACCGGGCAATCCCGGCCAATCCACCCGCCTGATTTACAATGTTTTGCCAAGCAATTTGATCGGGCCTTGGCTTCCCGGTTGGTGATTTTACCTCGATCGATACGAATTGGGCAATGTTTTCTCCGACATCCTCCGGGGTTATTTTCCGCGCAACCCATCCAATGAGATCTGCGGATCCTTTGGCAAGACCATACCGGATCAATCTGCCCCGGGCATCTTTAGTAGCTCCGACATTGTTTCGGAACAATCGAACCGGGCCATTGCCGACCTGCTGCCGGATTAGGGATTGGATGTCGGATTCAGTCATTGCAGTTCACGGATGCCGGATTCGATTTTTCGCATCCTGTGCTCAAGTTTTGCCATTATCGTTTCAATCTGCGCGTCTTGTAGTAGTGCAACCTCGCGCCACCGATCGGCCTCCGCTTTCCAGTATTCGGATTCAGATTGCGCCTTGTTACGCTCATCTCTTACACTATTTAGTTGTTGCTCTTGAAGCTTGAAAAGGTCACGCCGAAATTCTAGATCCGCACAAGCCTCGTCGCGCTCAGCTTTAGCCTTGGCTGCCATGTCAACCGCGCATTCCCATTTGTTTTGCCAACCTGTGATAGCTCCACGATGGAGTTTGGCTTCCTCCTCCATGTCGCCAATGGCCATCAGCACATCGTCGATAGCTTCTCCGATTGCGTACTGGTCTGGCTGCTCCATCTCCTCATTGCCCCTGCGCCATATGTTAAAATCACGCAGGACTTGGATTGCTTTTTCTGTTTTCATGGTTCCTCCTCAAGCTTCTCGATTTCTTGGATGATCTTATCAATGGCGTTCTCAATGAATGGCCACTCCTCGACATTGAACTTAATGGATTGCTCCTCTCCCTCTGGAGGGAATTGCTTTATTTCAATAAATGGCCCGGCAGCTTCGTCTATGATACTGATCTCTGTGGCTTGATGGCTAAAGATAGGCTCGCCTTTTGGCAGTACTGTTATTCTTGATGTTATTGTGTTCATGGTTGTTATAGTTTCACGGCAGCAAGCGCATCTCCTTTACCTGCTTGGTTATGATTGCTCATGCGCGTTCTTTTCCGCAGTCGGGGCAGTAATCCCCCATCGGCTCAATTCGTGAGAAGTACGGCTCATTGTTGCTGTCGCAGTGTGGGCAGACAATATCGTCGGTATCCTTCCTGAAGATGTCGTCGTAATGGTCGCGGAACTTCTCGCCATTGATCGGCCTTGTGGTGTCGCCTTTACCTGCGCTCATGGCTGACCTCCTTCCACGGCGGTGAGGGCTGCTTCACAACCATCAATACATACGTCATGGCCCAGATCCCGGAGAATCCATGCAGCCCAATCTTCGACTGTGAAATTCTCGCCACCAAAACAATGCGCGACTGGTTTCATTTCGTGGACTAGTTCTCCGTCACGGTAGATTTGATAACCCTCCGCATAACTCGCTCCACAAGTTTCGCAGTCATAATCATCATGAATTGTTTTAATTTCGTATCTCATGAATCCTTTCCTTTCCATGCGGCGAGGGCATCCCCAGCCTTATACAGCGATTCGGTGATGTCGCGTGGTTTGTCATTCAGCAATGTTTCACACAGCTCCCGCAAAGCCTCCGCCAGCCTGTCGCGTTGCTCTGTCACGGTGGCAAGTTCAGCCTCAAGCCGATCCAGATCAAACGCGCTGATTATCACATCATGTGTCCTGCCCACAAATACCCCCCTTCCACGCTGCAAGTGCTGATGCTGATTCCTTCGCTTCATCAGTGTTGATCCAATGTTTAAATGTCAGCAACAATGCCTCTGCAAGCCGGGTTGCGATCGCATGATCAACATCTCTTTTGCGTTGCAGCTGTTCCAATCTTCCGCGCAAAACGCATTCACGCTCAGATGATTTGCCAAGCAACAAGCATTGCTCGTTCACTTCATCCTGCAATTCTCGATTTGCCACAATCAAGGCGGATTCCCGATTGGTCACAGCGCGTAGCACTTTGCACATGGATGTTATGCTGATGTGCTCGCTTGCCATCACCCCGCATGTCGCGCATTCGTAATCATGCTCGCTCAGCATCGGCCTTGAGCATGTTGGGCAATCAAATTCTTCGCTCATAGCAACACCTCCGGTTTGATCTCAAAATCGAAAACCTCGTCAATCTCGTTCCAGATTTCAGTTTCGATGGATTCCTTTATTCGAGATTCATCTGGCGTATCCGTGTATTTATGCGCCCTATGGTATCCATAATCGATTCCCCGCTCGATCGCCAGCGTTAGTATTGTTCGTATGTTTGGTTTCATGTTGATTATTTCCTTCCTTGCCTTGCATTCCATGTATGTCGCGCCCATCCGTAGGGATTTGCGTATCCTCTTCTCTTTCCTAATTCGACCAACTCGTCAAGAGTTTGCGCCCGGCCTTGCTCTTTTTTCCGCGCCCTAACAGCGTCATGCACCATGCCGCATTTCGGGCAGCTTGCATCCCACCGGGAATGGACGTGCTGGCATCCGGGGCATTGCTGGAATCGAGTATCGATTGCAACCAAATCCCCGCCGACCACCTCGATCTGCCGCCCATCAGTGACATATTCATTGCCACATTCAGGGCAGGATGCCGCCCATGGGTGACAAGCGAAACATCCCGGGCATTGCCGGGTCTTGATCGTGTCCTCAGCCTTGGCTTTTTTCTTCCGCTTCTCCGCGCCATCCAGCGACCAATCCCGGACATCCTCGGCTAGTCCATGCCGGGCGAGGTTGCCGGCGTGATCCAGAATCACCGCCCGATCCTTCCCGGGGGCTGGGCGCAATACCCGCCCGATCTGCTGCAGGTGCAATCCCAGCGACTGGGTGGGGCGCAGTAGAATCCCAACCGATACGATCGGCAAGTCAAACCCCTCATTGATGATCTCGCACGAGGTCAGCACCTGTAGGCGACCATCACCTAATGATCTAACGCGATCCCGCCTAACCTCTGGGGACAGCGTACCGTCGATCGTAGCAGCCCTAAACCCAGCCCGGCGGAATTCCTCCGCGACATGCTCAGCATGGGCAATCGATACGCAGAATACAACCGCTGGCTTCCCTGCGCAGATTCTGCGGTAATGATCGACGGCATCCCCGGTAATTTTCGGCGCATCCATGACGGACTCTAATCCTTTCTGATCGTAATCACCCCGGCGCAATTGCACCGATGCCATGTCGATGTGCTGTGGTGGGGCATAATAAACTGGGGCCGACAGATGCCCATCCCGGACAAGGTCGCGCACCTCGGGGCCGCGAATCAGATCAGAGAATACATCCCTCAAGCCCTTGCCGTCCAATCGCTCCGGGGTGGCCGTTACGCCAAGCACCCGGGCGGCAGCGAATCGCTCAACTACTCTGCGCCATGACCCGGCAATTGCGTGGTGTGCTTCATCGATGACGATCAAATCAGGATCCATAATCCGATCGATCCGGCGGATTAGCGTCTG
>JBIKJV010000361.1:0-20264 GCA_044360755.1 Phycisphaerales bacterium | reverse complement strand
TTATCAATGGCACAGACAAGAGCAATCGGTAAGGCGTATCGTAACCTACTTGCATGGTTGATGAAAGCTGCAGGATTTGAAGCTACACCAGCAGAAGAAATGGACTTTGCAGTAGAGACACCTAAAAAACCTTCTCAGACAGTACAAGAAGTTGTAGCAGAAATAGTAGAAGAAGAAGAGGTTGATATTGATGCTATCAAGATGGAGATTGCTAAGTGTACTAAAGTAAAGCAACTAACAGATTTGTACTTTGGATATAAGCAATTATTTGATAGTAACGAAACATTAAAGAAGTTATTGTCCATGAAAAAAGAAAACCTAACCAAAAAATAAAAACTATGAGTTTAGAATTATTACCAAAGGTAGAACTTAGTTCTATCGAACCATCAAAGTTTAGCATTGAGTTGCTAAAACAAACTATCGTACAGCATTTTAGAGAGACTGGAGACAATCCACTTGAGATGCTTGTTAAAGCAGAGGCTATCATTCAGCTTTTAGATGGCATTAGAGCCGATTTAAAGGAAGATGTGGTAGATATACTTTCATCTCATCCTCAAGGCAAAGCAGAGGTCTTAGGAGCAGAAGTTAGTAAGTTTGAATCTGGAGTAAAGTATGCTTATGATGGCGACTATACTTGGCTAAAGATGAACCAAGAATTAGAAGCCATTAAGTTTAAGCAGAAAGAAAGAGAGTCATTACTTAAAACTATTAAAGACCCATTGGTTGACCCAGAGACTGGAGAGATGATTTACCCAGCTCCTAAGTATAGCACAACCACATTTAAAATCTCACTAAAAAAATAATATGAACCAACCAACAATGAACAATGAGCAGTTTGCTCTATGGGTCGCTTTAAGTCAAGGTATGGATAATGCTTTGTTTGAAAGAGCAGATACTTTATTGACCTGGCTTAATAAAGACATCAAAAAACCTACAACACCTATTACGCCTAAAGGCAAATAGTAAACTTATACCACCTCAAGAAATTAAATATTTTTAACCAGATAGTAATTACGGGAACTTGGGGTGGTTATTTTAATCTTTATGTATGAAGAAAACACTAATATTTATCTATGAGTTAGTAAAGTTTATACTAATTTCATTGCCATTAGCATTTACAATACTATTTACAGCAAACCTTATTTACGAACTAAAACGCATCATTAATGGGATTAGATTTGGAACCAAGAGGATTCGAGAACTCAATAAAGGTTAGGATGATTTACCTTGATAACAAAGAAGAAGAGCAGTTTATATCAATAGCAGCAGCTAACAGAAAGACAAACATTAACGCACAAGCAATACGAGAAGCACTTAACCCACTGCAAAAGAAAAGATTTACCTATCAAAATCGATTAGTAGTTTTTCGTATTAAAAAATAACCTTATGTCACAATTTTACACAACAATAATTCATCCTATAAGGAAGCATTTTAGCTTGTCTTGTAATGACTACTGCGTATTAGATACGATTATGCGTATGCAGAATAATGAATCGCATTGGTGCTATATGTCTAAAGATACCATGGCAAACGATTTAGACCTATCAAAACAAGCCGTTCTTAATATTATCACTAAGTTGGTAGAGAAAGAACTTATAGTAAAAAATCCAGCCACTAAACACTTACGCATTTCGTCAGTATTCTTAGATTATTTAAACGACTACAAAAAGTTTACCGATGGTAAAGAAACTTTACTTGAACGGTCAAAAAACTTTACCGAAACTGGTAAAAAAACTTTACCTAACAATAATATTAACAATAAGAATACATTTATAAGGCCTACGGCTGAACAAATAAATGAATATTCTAAGGAAATTGGATTTACTTTAGATGGTTCACAATTTATAGACCATTATGAAGCAAGAGGATGGTTAATAGGTAAAAACCCTATGAAGGATTGGAAGGCAGCAGTAAGAACATGGAAAAGAAATAGTAATCAGTTTACACCAAATACACAACAAACCACTAAAATCAGCTTAAAATGACATCAAAAGAAATAGCAAAGGAATTAATGGATTCATACTCATTATCTTATGGTAGTAATCAAAAATGGGAGGCTAAAAACTATTCATTAAAAGTCTTACATATTATGGCTTTAGCAAATGAAATGAGTTATAAACAATATTATGAAATAGTAAAAGAATTAGAAAAAATATAATGGAATTAGTTAACCTACCACAAAGCAGAGAGTTAGAAAAAAGCATACTTGGTGCAATATTGATGGATAAAAGAACATTGCCATTAGCTGTTGGACACCTTAAAACAGAAGTATTCTATGATTTAGGCCACCAAAAAATCTTTGACGTTGTAAAAAAGATGTACGATGATGGCGTTTATGTAGATATTACCACCCTAAACCAAAAACTTAAAGATGATGAGGCATACAAAGAATTAGGTGGTGCATTTTACTTATCTAAGTTAACTGATAATGTAACTGGAGCACACAATGTCAACAGCCATATTGAGATGCTTATTGAGGTTTACAAGAAACGAGAAGCATTTATGCTGTTTAAACAAAGTGAATATGAATGTTTAGACAACGATAGTCAAGCAATAGATTTACTTTCTGTAGTCAATAGTAAACTTATAGCTTTACAAGAGTATGGAAATATTCACGAAAAGACAATAACTGATGTCATTTTATCGTTAAACTACTCAAGAGACAAGGCACAAAGTGGTGAGTTATTAGGTTATGATACTGGATTTAGTGAGCTTAATAACACTTTAGCTGGATGGTGCCGACCAGACTTTGTAGTAATAGCTGCAAGACCAGGAATGGGTAAGACAGCTTTCATGCTTTCAAGTATTTACCACCTATGTATTCTAAATAAGATTCCTACGGCCATTTTTAGCCTCGAAATGAGCTCCGAGCAGTTAGTTGAAAGGTTAGAGTCAATAACGAGTGAGATACCGTTAAAACGCCTTAGAATGAATAATTTGAATGATGCAGAAAGAAAGATACTACTAAAAACTGATGACAAAATATTACTTTCCCCTCTACATATTGAAGATATGGGCGGTATAAGTATTTCGCAACTTAGAGCAAAGGCAACCATTATGAAGCAGAAGTATGGCATTAAAGTAATCTTTATCGACTACCTACAGCTTATGAGTGGACAAGGCAAAAACAACCAAAACCGAGAGCAGGAGGTGAGTTTAATAAGCAGAAGCCTTAAATCCTTAGCAAAAGAGTTACAAGTACCAATTATCGCCCTATCTCAATTATCTCGTAGAGTAGAGGAACGAGGAGATAAGATGCCACAGCTATCAGACCTTAGAGAATCTGGTTCTATTGAGCAAGATGCTGATGCAGTTATTATGCTAATGAGGCCTAATTACTATGAGATGACTAACCCAATAGAGATTGGTGGTACCGAGTATGCTACCAATGATTTAGTTATCTGTAAGGTTGAGAAGAACAGACATGGCACAACAAAAAACTTACCGCTTAGATTTTTACCAGAAACAATGACATTTATTGACTATAATAATTAAAATATGAATAGCTACCAAAAACTAAAAAAACAAAATCAAGACTTAATAAAACAATTAATGATTGTCTGTTGTGATAATGATTCATATAATGCACGTTTAATATGTGAAAAATATAGAACAATAAAATCTATTGAAACAGCTCTTTGGTTTGGAGAATATTTGAAAGAAGAATACGGTCAATATAAAGGAGTTGGCATAGTAACAAAATTAAGTAATGGGTAAGCATAATGGGTATAGGAACAGACGTAAGTTCGAGATAGAAGAGGCTCGTAATGCTGATGGTACCTATCAAGCTATTAAGTTGTTTGCTAAGAACACTAAGATTTTAGTGATACAGATGCCTACAGCGTTGTTAGATGGCTTTATGTGGTTAGAATATGAGAGAGACAATCAGCCTTCTGGCATAGCTGATAAAAATGTAGAGTTCTTTGCCATTAACTTTGATTTAAGAGATAGGATATACTTTATGAGGTCAGAAATGCTAAGAAAAAAGGCTCGTAGGTACTTTAGAGTGAACAATACTAAGGTCGAAGGGAACGTCAAATATGTGCAAGTTCCAATAGAGGAGATGATTCGTTATGTATAATATATATAAATATATTGTAACTTTGGTTTATGGCAACATACAAAACAGCTTCCGAGCTGACCAAAATGATGATTGACTATTTAGGACAAAGAGGGATGGAAGTATGGAGAAATAATAACCTTGCTGTAAAAGGTAGGGCGTTTATTGGGAGGAAAGGAGTTCCAGATATAATCGGTTATGATAAGAAACATGGTCAGTTTGTAGCTTGTGAGATTAAGAAGTTAGGCGATAGGATTAGTCCAGAGCAGTTTACTTTTTTAACTCAATTAGGATTAGCAGGAGGAGCAAGTATGTTATGTAGCCAGACATCAGATGAAACAATAAAATTAGAAATATTTAAAGATGGCGAAACTAAAATCTTCTGCTGGAGGGAATCAGAAAAAGAATTTCGGGAAGCGAAAAATGGGTAGGGCTAAAAAATCTTACAATAAACACAGTCCGAAGCCTAAACAATACAGAGGCCAGGGCAGATAAAAATTAAATTATGGAAAACTTAGAATTAGAAAACAAAGAAGAAAAAGTAGTAAAAGCTACAAAGAAAGCTAAAGAGTTTGTATCTAACGAGACAATACAGCTTATTCAAGACATCTTGGATGATGGTACTGTAGACTTAAAGTGGAGAGAAGCCTTAAAAGCACAAGTAAAAAAATATAAAAAAGATGCAGAATAACTACGAGTACGATTCAGTCGTTGAGAATGTTATTAATCGTTTAAAAGACAGAGCAAGGATTGGCTTTGAAAAATACGGAACCGACCTTGACAGAAATGACCTAATAACAGAACAATGGATTGAACACGCTATAGAAGAGGCATTAGACTTTAGTCTTTACCTCACTAAGTTAAAAGAGCAATTAAAAAAAAGTTTATAACAATAAAAACCAAACAAAATGTCTAAATCAAAAGAACTCTACCTTGGGAGATGCTTTACACTAACAACAGCATTCGGTAGTTTAAGAAAAATCTCTTTAGGCCCACAAGACTTACAGAAGCTAAATGAATTTGCTGCTGATAACAAAGGATGGGCTAACATCTTAGTAAAGATGAAGAAGTCTCACAATCCTGGTGAATCAGATTTCTATGTAGAAATTGACCCATGGAAACCAGATGGCGAAGTAAGAGAAAAATTACCTTTCTAAATTAACTATTATGAAAAATATACTTGAAGCAATGATTGGTTTATTAGCACTAATGGTAATGGTTTATATACCATTTGCTTTCCTTATTGCAGAGTGGAATCCTATCTATTGGCATTTAACCTTTAGAGGTTTATATGTACTTTCTATTGTAGGATTAGTTACATTTGCAGTCAAAGAGTACCAAAAAAAGTAAAGTGTTGTGTTTTGTAGATAAATAGGTGGCCCTCCATATTCTTATGGGGGGTTCTTTATTATAAAAAAAGCCCCAGATTTTACCTGGAGCCTTCACCAAAACCAACCAAACACCTATGAGAGAGCATCTTAATTCTGTTTATTAGAACTATCATAAAATTTTGTTAATACTGAGCCATAAAGCATTGCTTGATACCTCATTATAAAACTATTGATAGATTCATTCACATAAAAGTAGTCCTCGTTTGTCATATACACAAAGCACCTTTCATCATTCTCCTCATCAGCAGTAACGCTAACTACTTGATAAATGTTGATATAAGCATCTGATTCCTCTGAATTATCTTGGAACTCATAGCTTTCATCTTCATCTTCTGTCAGTTGTATGATGTGCATTAACATTTGTGATACTATTTTTAAGAACAGTAAGTCGCAATTCTCTAACAATCAATTCAAGCCTTGCTTCTAAATTGCTTTTCTCCTTCATTAATTGGTTAATCTTTACGTCTACTTCTCTGTTCATACAAATTTACGATTTAATTGATACTGAAATAAAAAGTGCATACCATATTGATTATCAATATAATATACACTTGTGAAACACTTATCGTGTCGGCTATTGGATTCTATCCGTTAGCTGGTTACTTTTTAGGTAATCTTATTATTTTACTACCTAAAGGCATCGGTACAAATATAGCAACTCTTCCGCCATCTAACACCACTCCGCAGCCTAATGTTGGTCTTTTGGGGAAAGGTCGTGAATATTCCATAGCATAGGCATCAATATCGATACCACAGCCTACGTTCATGCCGAATATCATGTCCTTATCTGATGATGAGTATAAAACACCACCAAAACTATGGATATGACCTATAACAGTTGATTGCCTGGCATCTCTTGCTCTATTGATTGCACCAGCTTGTCCAGAACTACCAGTGCCATGAGTGTATAGAACACCATCTATTTCCCATTCTAAGGCCCATTTCCAGCCTTTAGGAGCATCCCATGCTTGTTCGTATGATTTGATAAATCTCTCTGGTAAACCGCTTGTTTGAGCCTTTCTTTTATGTAGGGCTGAGTGGTTACCGATACAGACTTTAACATTTGGGAAAGCCTTGTACCATTTATACATAGCTGCTTGAGCTAAATCAGCTTCATGTCCAGCTCCATGACCGTCTGGTTTTGATTCGTGATAAGAGATTGCGTGATTATCTACTTCATCTCCGATATGTACTACTTCGGAGCATTGAAACTTGTTAGCCACTTCAAGGCAAAAGTTCCTATAAAGTGGATGACAGAATGGTTCGTGCGTGTCTCCTATGACAAGCACATTTTTTTTCGATGCCATATTGGTTGGTTTGGTTAGTCTCTGTGAATAGCATAAACAGTTTTATTATTTACTTTTAAAGCATCTAATACTTGCTTTCTGTTTTTGCCTAAGTTGTAACTTACATGAATCCATGAGTAATTAAACTCATTTATTAGTTGGTCAAATTCAAGCTCGTTCTTTATGTATTCAAAAATCTCTTTGTTTGTTACACCATCCACACCATCCATGTCCAGGTCTGCCGCTTTTCCCTCGCAATGTTGTGATTTTAAACTACCTCCAATGTAATGATTGAGAACTTTACTTCTATATCCAGATGATAAGATAAGAGGGCCGAACTTCATTCTAATAGGCTCTAATACCCTTTCGCAAAGTATTTTAATATTCTGTATATGTTCTGGGGTTGGCTGATTAGACACACCATGTCTTTTAGCTGATTCGCTACGAGTAAATTCTGCTAAAGTAAAATGTGCTGTTAGTCTCATAGAGCACTAAATTAGGATTTTTTATTAAACTGCTTTTTTAAGAATCCATACATCTGCATTCCTAACCAACAAATAGTCATTAAATAAACTATTGATTGTAACAAAGGATTGATTTGTACAATCCCAAAAATATTAAGCCATGATACGGCTGTAAATGTGATTCCTATTGGAGTTAAATCTGAGTTCAAATCGTTAAAGTTTGACATGGTTATTTTTTGTTAAAAATTGATGTTACAACACTTGCTGACAATAAAGTAGCAGAATACATAAGCAATGAGTCGAAAGCAGTTTGAGACAATAACGCTGCAAATATCCCAGTTATTGCACATAACAAAGAAAGCATACCAGCTACCCTTTTTGAACTAACCTCTGAACCTCCAGAAAACATATCTTTTATAAACTTTATCATTTTCTACCTATTTTAAAATACAAGCTACCAGAGTAACTCATATTATTATTTTTATTAATATTAAGATTAAGACCTATTAGAGCCTTATTTTTGGCACTTAGCATCAAACCAGGACTTAGTACTTCTAAGCCATTAGATTGGCTAAAATCGCCTCTTATGCCGTAAAAAAGCCTATACTTAGCTTTCTCTGCATAAAACTCCTTAACATAGATGGTTTTTTCGGTAATCTTGGACTTAAAAGACCTCGATTTGATACGATTTTGGCTGATAGTATCATCTATCACAAAGATATTAGAATCTTGATTAATAGTGTCAGAATAAGCCCTGCTTACGTTGTAGTCTTGTAGAATATAAGCTGTATCATGAATAACGGTCGTATCTGTAGCTATAATCACAAAAGGGATAGAGTCCCCTTTTATGTACCGATTTCTGTACGTTTTTAAGTACACAGTATCATGTATCTCCTTAATCTTATTATAGTTGCTCATATCGGTAAAGTCAGCCTTTTTATCGGTCTTATGACATGATTCATAGGCAAATACGCCTAAGAAAAAGAATCCAATTATAAGTATATAATCTCTAAGATGTTGCATAGTTTATTGATTTGCACATAATCCAGTTGGAGTTATTGTACCAGTTCCACTTGTTATTGATATTTGAGGTAATCCTCCACTTATTTGAGCACATTGATAGAATGAACCAGGCCCACTTAATCCTATTGCATAAGTTTGTCCAGTATCACAATCATTATATTCTACTACCCCACCTCCAGGACTTGTAATAGTAACATAGTATCTACCACAATTACTTGGATTACTAAAGCTATAAGGCCCTATTCCTTGAATTGACACAGAATATGTTGCAACTCCTTCTACTGGGCCATTAAGAGTCAAAGAAGTAATATAGCCGAAACCATACACTTGATTTACAGATGTAGTGCCTATATAGAATCTAACAGTTACTTTAGTTCTATTAAGATGTGCGTCTAACATATCCTTATAATCATAATTTCCGATAGAAATTAACCCATCACAAGTGAGATTCCATTCAGATATATCATTCTTAAACTGTCTAAACCAATCTGAGGTATAAGATGTTACATCTATTTGACTTACGCTAACATCAAAAGCACAGTTTGTAGAAGCAGCAAAAGGAGAATAAGAACCTCCTGCTTCACGATATGATAATATTAAATTTGTTCCTAAGATTGCCATGGTATAATTTTTAAGATATTGTATATCTACCGCTTCCTTGTAGCGTTATTCTATAAGTTGCTGCATTTTCCATAGGCCCAGTTGTGTTTATAGACTGTATATTAGCTGTTCCGCTAATTATATAAGTAGGAGATGTTCCAATACTAAACTTAATTGTAATTGGAGTCCTCGCTAACTGAGCATCTAACATTAACTTTAACTCGTAATCACCATTTGCTACAAATCCATCACAATTAACTGTCCATGTTGATAGATTAGGTAGAGAGTCAGTAAACCATGCTGAATATGATGATGCAAAAGGAGTTAAATCGGTAGAAGCATCAAAAGAGCAGTTTGTGGCTGCTCCAAATGGTATATTAGTTGAACCATTAAAATAATATAGAATAACATTAGTACCTAAAATAGCCATAGTTTATTTTTTATTCATACTTAATACTTTCAAAAGAAGCATTATCTGTATTACTGATTTCTAATAATTGTACACTTGTAACTTGATTTATAGATGGTATAACAGTTAATCTATTAGCCATAAATATTTTATCACTATAAGATAGGTTGCCAGGACTACTATCACTTATAGCGTATTTAGCTTGTAAATAAGCACCAACACCATCTGGACTTTTTAATTCACCAAAATCACCTTCTAATGTAGCCATATTCTTATTAAAGATATTAGAATATACTCTACATATTAATCTATTCAAACTGCTAAATACACCAGCCTTGCCATATCTATACCATTCAGTTAATTTAACCTCACTACTATTATATAAAGTTCCTATAATATTTGGCTTATTTGTTTCTGGATAAATAGAACCATAAGGTACATCTATTACCTTTTCTAAAGCTAAGTTAGAACCTAATGTTCTTTTAATTTTAACTGATGAATAAATATCAGAATTTTGTCTTAATCTAAAGTTCCTAAATTTAAAGTAACTATAATTTAAGTCTAATAAGAACCCAACCTTTACATGACCAAACATATAAGTTCCAGTTCCAGCAGCAGTAATACCCAAAGGAATGGTTAAGCTATATGGATTTCTTGGACTTGCAAATCTTCCTTCTGTATTATATTCTGGAAGTTCTATATAAGATGTTGCTGTAGTCCATGTATTATCACTTTTTAAATAATAAGCAGTTCCAGAAACATAAACAATTACATACATTTTACATCTTGCAGGGTTTCCGTAACCAGGAAAAGGCCCAACATAATATAAGTCATAATCAAATGATAAAGTTGCCGCTTGGTTAATCATGTATGGCAAAAATGCGGTACTACCAGCACTGCCATTCATTTCAAATTGAACAGTTCCCCCTCCTGCTGCACTTGTACCAGCTTGTAGTCTTATATCATTATAAACGTCATCATCTAAGTTAATAATTTGCAAAAAACCAGCACCAGTTGTTGTCAATGTAAATCCAGTAGGAGCTGTTGATGTAGTTGTATATTGTTTAAAATCTCCATTGTTTATATAGTTATCAACAAACTTAAAATCGGTATTAACCGTTAATCTTGAATAACCCTTTCTTATAATTTTAGTTTGTGAGTTATTTATAAAGTGAACTTGGCCTGGTGCATAAGGATAAATCACAATAGGAGTAAATAAAGAAACATATCCTATTAATGTTGGAGTTGAACCAACTTGATATTTAGTACAATAAAGATTAGTTCCAGCTAATTCACTTATTGGCAATATATACCAAATGCCTTCATATTGAAATAGTCTTGAGCCAAATGATTTAACAATATTATCTAAAATAGTATAGTAATCTAAACCTACAAAGTCTCTTCTATATTGATAAGTTTGAGTTAATGGTTCATTTGTATTTGCTACACCTCTATCTGACATACCATTAGCAAAGTAAGATATACAAGAGTAAAAATAAGTTGTTGTTGGGAAAGCAATGTTATTTAAACAGATATTTACTACGTCTAATAATGATGTTAGCTGATTTGTATTACCATTTAAAGAGGTATAATTAGTATATTTTAAATATGATAAAGCATCCACACAAACAAATCTTGCTTCTAAATTACCAGTAGAAAATGGTATTTCAATATAGTCATTAAAAATAAACCCTCTCCATTTAAGCAATTCTCCACCTATTCCATTAGTATATACTAATTCAACATAATATTTTCTATCATTTGAATTTATTAAGTCTGGAAAATTATTTAAGTCATCTGCATTAGATATTAAAAAAGAAACATCTAATTGAGATGAAATAATACCACCTAAAGGCTCTTCTTCATTTGAGTTTGGGCTAATCTCTATATTTGTTAGTCTATAAGTAGTAAAACTACCAGTAAAGGAATCTTCGTATATTTTAACAATAGCCGAGTTCCCATCTCTCATTTTTTCAGTCAAAGTGTACCTTAATCCGTATGCCATTATGCTAAGTTGATGTTTTGTCCTTTAAGATTTGATGCCTTTTGTGCTCTATTTACTGACAAAAGTAAGTCTTGTCCTCTTAATACAAAAGTTCCTCCTCCACCACCACCAATCATATCTTTTAGTTTGTCTAATGGAGCAACTACTTCTGGATTTGCACTTGCACCAGGATATTCACCCATAAGGCCCATAGTTGGCCCAGAAACAATACCGCCATTTGCAAACTTTTTAGCACCACTCATTTTTTTAGATGTATCAGAAAGTTTAGCTTTTACTGCACTTCCTAAAGCTACTAATGCAATACCAGCAGCAATAGCTGCATAAGGATTCATTGATTCTAAGGCAGCCTTAATACCAAGCATTGCAATACCAGTTGCAATCGCTAATTTACCAACACTTATCAAACCTTCACTTAAAACACTTAAAAACGAATTTAAAACACTTTTTAAATCTCCTCCTGCTAATAGTTGACCCAAACCTTCTCCAAGAGCAATAGCTAAATCCTCTAATGTCTTATTAATAATATTTGTTAAGCTATTATTAAAGTTTTCTAAAGGGTCTACTAAACCTTCAAGTTTAGCTTTGCTATTAGTTATTGCTTCATTTAATTTAAGCATACCTTCTGCACCGCCTATACCTGCCATTCTAAAGACACTCAGCTTTATGATAAGTTCTTCTAATGCCTTTTTTTGAGCTTGGTAGTTTCCCCTATTAGCTCTTATAGAAGCATCTGCTTCCGTCTGAGCATCCTTAATTCTTTGTTCAGTAAAATATGCAGCTTCTTTATTTTCTAATTCCCTTAATTTTTTCTTTTGCTTTGCAGTTTTAGCATCTTGTCCAAGTAACTGTACTTGCAGTGCTTCACCTAATAATACAAGTTTATTATCTCTTTCTTGGTAAATACCAACTTCTAAAGCAGCAATTTGTTTTGCAGTATATCCAGCATTATTCAATTTCTCTAATGCTAATTTCTTTTCAAGCTCAGCTAATTGTCTACTTGCCTCATATTTTGCATAAGCATCATCTTCAAATAATTTAACTTCTTGCTTTTTAGCATCTATTAAATTTTGTATTACTTGCTCATTTACCCTTTGTTGTTGTTCTATGGATTTTTTTAATGCAGCTTCTTGACCTTTATTTACACCAGGCACTACACCAGCTTTTTTAGCAGCTTCTCCAGCAGCCTTATACATATCCTCCATTATCTTCACATAACTAACCCTTGTTTGTTCTGCTGTAGTTAATTGAGATTTTTTATTTTTTTCTCCAACTTTTAATGCAGCTTCAGAACTGGCAATCATGGATGGAACCATTCCGCCAAGGTTTAGTTTACCACTAAAGAAAGCCTCAAATCCACTAACAAATTCACTAGCAGATTTTGCTGATGTTTTTATTATATTTTCTGTTTCTTGAGCAACAAGTTTAGATGCAGCAACAGCCATTGCTAACTTGTTCATATAATCAACGTAAGCTGGGCCTTGATTAATTAATGCTTGATTTACACCTTCTAATGTTTTTTGTTCACCTATTGTTTCGCCAATAGTTTTATTATATTCATCTATAACACCTTGCTTATCTATATAGCCTTCTTTAGCTAATTTAACTTTTTGAGTAAGTGATAATACTTGAGTTTGAGCATCTACATAAGCAGAACCAGATTCCTTGACAACATTATTTAATAATTCTTGTTGTTTTTCGGCAGCAGTAGTTGTTACAAATAATGCTTTTAATTCTTTTTCATAGGCAGTAACTAATGCAACTAATGCAGAGAATGCAAAGTATGCTGGGCCAGCAGCAGCGGCAATACTACCAAATAATGCTGGTAAGTTATTTTGAATACCTCTAAAACCATAAGGTAAATCTTGCACAACTAAAGCTAAGGATGTCCATTTTTTATTAGCATCTTTTAATGAACCGTTACCATTATTTAGAGACTTGTTTAAATTATCATAATCAGCTTTAAGTTTAAGTATCTTAGCATCTGCAGGGTCAAGACCATTGGCTACCAAAGCAATCATATACTTTTCTAAAGCAGCTATTTGCTTTTGAGTATTTTCTGTAGTTTTACCAAATATTTTAGTAGAAGCATCTATTTTATTCATAGTTGCTGTGTACTGGTCAGTGGCCTTAATTATAATATCAACACCTTCTTGATTCGCCATTATTATACTGGTTTAATATTTTCGTATTTTTTTAGTACCTCTTCTAATTCCTCTTTACTCATTATCCTTACATTCTTCTTTCTATTCCTTTTATCGCAATCTAACTCTAAAAGTTCAGTAGGCTTAACCTTCTTGCCTTTAGGTAGTTGCATATTAACAAGGATAGTAGTTTGCCATCTTGACCTCACCCATTCTTGCTCCTCTTTATGCCTATAACCATACCAAATAAAGTCTAATTCAGCCATGGTCATATCCCAAAACAAATGGGGAAGTATTTGACACTCCCCCATTGTATATCTTTCTATGTCAATCCATTCTAATTTTTTTTTTCTTCACCAGCCTCTGTTGACGTAGAACCAGGTTGCTCTATACCGCTATTCATACTTTCTGATAGTGCAGCCATGATTTCTTGGAACTTTGTTCCACCGATACCACCCATGTCATCTATCCAATCGCATACGTCAATCTCCTTAAAATCTGGCGTTCTACCTTCTTTGTAGAAAGGGTATTCAGCAGCAGACCTTACTAAATTAACGACAGCGTCTAAAGCAGATTCACCACTTAAAGCTGTTCCTATCTCTGTTGGGCCTATACCTTGTAACTGACAAAATCTCTTTAGAGACCATGTGCAGAAACGCAGCGGTATTACCTTACCATCAGAAAGTGATAGGTTAAATTGTCCTCTCATATATTTGGTTTTTAGTTTATGCGTTGGTAGTCATCACTAATGCTCCAGTTCCAGTGAATGATGCAGAGAAAGTAGCTGGAGATTCCATGTCACCAGTAAAGTCTAAAGACTCAACCGCTGCAGTTCCAGTCCAAATCTTGTCACCACTTACGAAAGTAGAGAAAGTCAAAGTTACATCAGTTCTTGAACTTACAGAAGAAAATAAATCTTCTACGTTTACACCAGCAGCAGCAGATTCGATAACCGCTAAGCCATCTGTAGTTACTGACCAAGAACGAAGTCCTTGAATTTGTTGAGCCCATCCTCCACTATCTTTTGTAGTAGATTCTGGTAAGTCTGTTGATACTGATAAAGAACAAGATGTAGAGTGAGCTACAGCTACTCCACCTATCTTTACTACCAATAGGGTTCCGTTAAATACACCAGTTGTTGCCATTTTATTTGTTTTTTTATGTTATTTATGTTGTTTGAGTTACAAAGTGGTCTACCACAATAACTCTTCTAAAAATATATGTTTCTTCTACATAGTCAAAAGTAGCCTGGTTTGATACCATATTCCTTGTAACTATTTTGAAATCTGGAGAAGCATCTGGGTAATCTGCAGGAGCTACTCCTATGATTTCCAATAAGCCATTAGCCCATTCATCTACTGACTTTTGACCTACCTCTCCAGACTTAAATGTCCTATATACAATGTCAAACTGTATGCTTACATCAAAGTTATAGCTTGTTTTGTCGCTATTTTCTACTGATGTCTGAGAACTTATCAACAAGAATGGAGGCTCGGCACCGTCTGGAGCTATGGTATCATATACCGATAGTTCGTAGGCGTTAGCATTTATCTTGTCGAAATAAGCCTTTCGTATAGCATATCCGCAGTCTTTCATTATCCTTCTACCTCTACTTCTTTAGAATCCGTTTGTTGGCCATTTTGAGCCTCATTTAGCTCACCAAAGAACTTAATAAGGGGTAAGCCATACTTTGTCGGTAACTCTTGAAAAAAGCCATCTAATTGCTTAATTTGCTCTGCGTTTAATGTTATTGTCATATTTGGTTATTTTTACAAATTTAGGTAAAATTATTTAGCTTCCAATTCTTTAACTCTTGCTTCCAATTCCTGGATGGCCTTTATAAGCATTGGAACAAAAACTGAGTATTTAACTGATTTTGTAGTAGTGCCTAAAGATTGTCTTTCTTTAGTAATATTACCTTCTTCGTCAGTTACGTCTATTTCTTCAAAATCTTCGCTTTCATCAATCATTGATGGGAAAATTTCTTCCAATTCTTGAGCAATTACACCTAACTGCTTTGTTTGTTCTCCTATAAGATTGTAATTCCTAATTTTAACTTTCAATAAATCATCAAGTTTAGGAGTAGCATCAGTAACATTTTCTTTTAACTTAATATCAGATAATGAGCCATAACTATTATTTGTATTTTGAACATTACCATTTCCATAAACTCTAAATCTATAAGCTAAATCATCCCCAAGAGCAATAGCGTTATATGTTGTATCGGAACTTCTGTTTCCTGGTAAGTATATATTTATTGCATTTGAAGATGAGCCTCCACCTAAAAAATATGCAGAATATGAATTAGCTGAAGGTGCTCCTGCAACTTGAAATCTATAATCTGAATAATTAGTTGTTTGTCCTATCAATAAATTACCCCCCGATGTAAATCTTCCTCTATCATTATTCACACCACTTGAGCCAGTCATGAAGATAATATTACCTCCAGAACCTCCAGATAGATTAGACATTAACTTTAAGTCTATGTTTTTGCTATCAATATAGTTTCCAGTATATGCAGCTTCTTGACCTAATGCAAATCTTGTATTAGTACCAGACTCTCCTATTGCTATAGCATCATTACCTAATGCCTTAATAATATGTATAGGAGCTTGAGGAGCTGTCATTAAAACTCCAACATTACCACCAAAGTAGTTTATACCTTGTGCTGAATATATTGACCATCCTGCCGCGTTATCATTAAATGAATAAATGGTTGCTTGAGCACCTGAGTTATTTCGACCACTAAAAGCATTTAAAGTATTAGATGAGCTACCAGCTATTATTCTTGTCGCAACATCTATTGTAGATGTAAAAGTAGCAGCTCCAGTTTCACTTATAAATAATCTTCTTGCTTGTGAACCAGTGTTTCCAGTTCTTACTTCAAAGTTATATCCAGATATAGTTGGGCCTAAAAATGGTTGATTCCAAAAGAAAGCACCAGCAGCACTATTTGGGTCAGTATTTCCATTTACTCTTAATGTTCCTGCAAACGTAGCATCAGCATTTGAAGCTATTGTTAAAGCAGTTGTAACACTTGAGCCAACTGAAAAAGTCATTGAGGTAGTTGCAGGGAAACTTATTCTTCCAACTTCAGTTCCAGCTTGTTTCATTATTATACCCATAGTAGAGCCTGCATTACTATTTTGTTGTAATAAAGCATTACCTGATGTATTTATAATACTTAAATCACCACTGAACGTAGCACTTGTACCTGTTAAAGCACCAGACAATCCTAAAGTTGTTCCGCTTAATCCACCAGTTAAAGTACCACCGCTAAGGTTTAATTTGCTATTTAACTGAGTTTGAATAGCACTTGTTACACCAGCAACATATCCTATTTCAGTAGCAGTTGTTGAACTACTTGCTGCAATCTTACCACTACCATCAGAAACCAATGCTCTTGAAGCAGTTAAGTCAGCAGTTACTACGCTTGATGCACCACCAGTAATAGATGCTTGTGCTCTTGCTGAAGTAAAGTATTGATTGCTACCTTCTGTAATATTTGAAGTTGTTAAAACAACAGTTCCAGAAGCACCGTTTACTGTTGTAACTGGGAAAGCAATGTTTGTATTTGAAGCACTTGTGATTCTACCCTTGCTATCTACAGCTATTGTAGGAACCGCAGTTGTTGTACCGTAAGTTGTTGCAGTAACACCAGTATTAGCTAAAGTTAAAGCAGCAGTAGCGTTTGCACTACCATCGAAGCTAACTGACCATGCAGCATCTCCAGTTGCAGATATTGTTCTTGCAGTTGAAAGTACGTTTGCAGCGTTTGCTGTACCAGCTAAGTTACCTTCTACGTTAGCAACCAATGTACCAACAGTATATCCAGTTCCAGTAGTGTCTACTACGTTAGTAGGTTCATCTACTAAACCAGTAAAGAACTTAAACTTACCAGCGTCAGAAGCATCTCTAAATAATCCAGTAAACTCAACACGAGTTTGAGCTGAATCGTAATATCTACCATAATATCCTATGTCTACAGCATCTGTAGTATTGTTATCGTTAGCTACCTCAAACAATGGGTCTTTAGAAGATATTGATTGAGTATTTACATAAGTGGCAGTACCATTGATAGTTAAGTTACCGCTTACAACTACGTTGTTAGGGAAAGTAACATCATTTGTGAATCCAACAGTTGTAGTGTTACCTACAGTAGAAGCAGCAATCTGATTTGCAGTTCCGTTTATTGTTGTTATACCTTGGTCAGTCCAAGAAGCTGTAACTACGTTTGCATCTTGCTGAGTCAAAGACAAAGTCTTAGTAGATGTACCAGTTACTGCAGCAGATACGATAGAACGATTGTAAGCTGTATCGTATTGGCCTAATTTAACACTTGTAGGAATAGCATAACCAGCAGTTAAGCTAAGAATACCACTTCCAGAAGAATAGTCTAAACCAACAGCGTTTTCGCTGAAGGCTGCTCTTGAACGAGCATCTGTGTAATATAAGTTAGTGCCTTCATCTAAGTCTGTTGTAGTCTTAGCATCAAAAGCAGTATTGAATCTTGCTTGAGTATAGTAAAGGTTTGTACCCTCTGCTAAATCAGTAGTAGTCTTTGTACCGAATCTTGAGTCGAATCTTGCGTCTGTCCAGTAAAGGTTGGTACCTTCAGCTATATTACTTGTTGTAAGGCTTATTGAGGCTCCTAAAGCTAAAGAAAGACCATTAATAGTAACTGAGCTATTAGTCAAACTTGCGTTAGGAATAGAGCCTAAATTGAAGTTTCCAGTAGTGCTATTGTAAGCAATACCAGTTCCTGCAGTTACACTTAACGCATTTCTTGTTCTTGTGTTGGTGTAGTAAAGGTTAGTAGAACCTTCTGGTAAGTCATCGGTATCTTTAGTTGCAAAGTTAGTTGCAAAGTTTGCATCACCTCTTGCAGTTGTAAAATAAAGATTCGTTCCTTCTGCCAAGTTTGTTGTGCTCTTAGCAGCGAAAGCTGAATCAAATCTACCTTGAGTATAGTATAAGTTAGTTCCTTCAGCTATGTTAGTTGTAGTACCAGCTACATTCTCCCATACAGCTAAAGAAGAGTTATATTGTAAAATGTTATTGTCAGCTACAGATGTAATTCTTACGTTATGAAGTTCATCTAATTCGTATCCATTATCAACCTTAACATAGATTTTACCATTGTTCTTATGAGCATAAACTACAAAACCTACAATAACTGTATGTTGTGGAGCTACTGGTTTAACCTTGGTAATCGCACCTGGCGTAGTAGGAGAAAGATATAAAATATCTCCATCATTCCAATCTTCTAATTGTAAGTCACCAGTTGTATCAACTCCAGTTATTAAACCGCTTGAAGTAACAAAACCTTCTTGATTGTTAGCAATGTTTTCAGCTACTAAACCGATAGTGTCAGTTGAGTTAGCATCATTATTAGCTTGTGCTAAACCAACAGCTAATCTTTGACCTTGAGCAGCAGTAATCTTAACTACTTGATAAGCAGATTTGTTTAAGATACTACCAGAGTTATTAAGTACTCTTGCTACTTGCTTTTGGCCTATTGGTAATACTACATTGCCGCCCATCAACCCTAAGTCAACAGTTCCATCAGTAGTATTCCAATACATCTTAGCTACAGCGTTAGCTTCACCAGCACCAGTATTATATTGTACGAAATCTCCTTGAACACCACCATCTGCAGTTGCGATAGTGATAGTAGGAGTTAAAGTTCTTAAAGTATCGTTATAAGCCCAAGTGATACCAGTACCATTCTGAATCAAACTTGCTACTGTATCATCAATCAAATCTTGTATCTGAATACCACCTCCAGTAATGATTAAATCACCATTTATAGTTAATGTACCAGTAATTGTAGCTGCAGTAGTTGAAAGTGATAATGAAGTATTTACTCCACCACCATCTTGTACTGGCTGTAAACTACCACTTACTCCAACATTATTAGCACCAATCTGTAGTACTTGTCTATATGTATTTTTTACCGCTTTACCTTGAAGAGTAGCCATTATATTTTAATTTTTTTAATTTGATTAACCATTTTATATAGTTCTTCTGAAGCCGACAAGAATAAGAATGGTCTATGGGGCAAATTTACTACATTTCCGTTATTTCGTTTAAACGTCTGTGCGTACCCCTCAAGTTTATTCATATTTAAGTTTCTATAATATGGTATTTGAAAAGATGGCCCAGTACCAAACTCGACAAATGGAGAGTAATAAGCAGTTGACCCAACCTTTGCTCCTGCACTCATATTATAAGGAGTGCTATAAATAGAACCCTTTAATTTGTAAGTTTCACCGTATGGAGCACGAGCCCTTGCGTTATTTTCTATATTAATCACACTTTGATTAATAATTGCTTGTACCTTTTGAGTAATAACATTAGGTGCCTCTTTTAACCTTTTTGATAGGTTAGTTATGCTGCTCGTTTTATCTATTGAAAATGACATTAAGTAGTTTCCCAGGTTGTACTAATATTCTCCCAGAAAGCAGTAATACTATCCCAAGTACCAACTCTCTTTAAGGTAGAACAAGTGATTCTTAAATAGTTGTGGCTGTCAAACTCATCTATAACGCTGCTAATCAAGTATATATTACCTTCAAAAGCAATAGTAAGGTCATTAGAAATAGAGATACTATTGGCATCTCTTATCCTAAAAACAATGTTATCTGATATAGAATCCTTACCAGCTATGTTTGTCTTGTTTTGATTCTCCCTAAATATCTCAGCCCAACAAGTATAGTAGTCTACATCCGTTAGAACATAGCCACCAGCACCGTCAGATTCTGAAACCTTAGATTGGAAAGTAATCCTATTTTTAAGTCTACTTATCATTATAATATTATGCTTACTCGTTTATAAGGCTTCATTAGTTCGTATGCAGATGCTATGTTAGCATTTGGTTTGCT
>JBIKJV010000144.1:0-6683 GCA_044360755.1 Phycisphaerales bacterium | reverse complement strand
CGTGGGCGGCTGCGTCGCGGGCGCCACCTGCAGCATCAGATCGCCGGCGGGCGCGTCCAGCGCCTTGCCGTACTCGCGGTACCAGTTGCCGCGGTAGAAGTCGGGCAGGCCGTCTCCGTTCGCGTCGCCCACGGCCAGCGCGGCCGCGTGCGTGGGCGCCAGGCCGGCGATCGGCACGGCCGCGTCGAACGTGCCGTCGCCGCGGCCGCGGCAGAAGACCACGGCGGCGGTGGTGGCGGGTGCGGCGTCCTTCGCGGCGGCGTCCTTCGCCTCGCCGTCGCGCGCCACGATCGCGTCGCAGCGGCCGTCGTTGTCGAAGTCGGCGAACGCCGTGACCGCCGTCGCGCCCATGTCGGGCAGCGTCACCGCCACCGGGACGAAGCGCCACCCGCGCGGCGCCGCGGCGTCCACGGTGTTCAGCAGCACCGCGCGACGCGCCAGCGCCAGGTCCGGGCGGCCGTCGCCGTTCAGGTCGGCCAGCGCCAGGCGGCCCTCCGGGCGCGCGGCCATCCCCACGTCGGCGGTGGCATCCACGAAGGCGATCGGCGGCGGGGGCGGCGTCTGCAGCATGCATCCCGTACCGACCGCGCCGCATGCCGATGCGCGTAGGATCCGTGGTTTGGAGGCCTTCCCAGTGACCACCGCCACCGCCATGCGCACCAACGAACCGCCCACCACCCCCGGCCCCGGCCGCGTCTACAACTTCAGCGCCGGCCCCGCCCAGATGCCCGACAGCGTCCTCGAGCAGCTCCGCGACGAGCTCATGGACTTCCGTGGCACCGGCATCGGCCTGCTGGAGCAGAGCCACCGCGGCGCCGCCTACGACCGGATCCTGGCCGAGGCCTTCCAGAGCGTGCGCGACTGCGCCGGCCTGGGCGACGACTGGGAGGTCCTCTTCCTGCCCGGCGGCTCGATGCAGCACTTCAGCCTGATCGCTATGAACTTCGTGCCGAAGGACGGCTGGGCGGCGTTCGCCGACACCGGCCTCTGGGCGCACAAGGGCGAGATCGAGACGTCGCACGTCCGGAAGACGAAGAAGGTCTTCGACGGCGCGACCTGCAAGTTCGACCACGTCCCCACGAACGCCGAGATCGCCGACTGCGCCGGCGCCACGTACTTCTGCTATTGCTCGAACAACACCGTCGAGGGCACGCAGTTCGCCGCGCCGCCCAAGGTGGCCGCGCCGCTGGTGTGCGACGCCACCAGCGACATCTTCAGCCGCACCTACGACCTGGCCGCGCACGAGCTGATCTTCTGCAGCGGCCAGAAGAACCTGGGCGCCAGCGGCATCACGCTGGTGCTGGCGAAGAAGTCGTTCCTGGCCAAGGCCGACCGCTCGCTGCCGCCGATGCTCAGCTACGCGCACTTCGCCAAGACGGAATCGCGCCCCAACACGCCGCCCACCTTCGGCGTGCGCACGATCGGCCTGATGGCCAAGTGGACCCATGAATTCGGCGGCCCCGCCGCGTTCGGCCCGCGCAACAAGCTGAAGGCCGCGCACATCTACGGCGCGATCGACCGCAGCGGCGGCTTCTACCGCCCGTCCATGCGCAAGGATTGCCGCAGCGACATGTCGATCAGCTTCCAGCTGCCCAGCGACGCGCTGGTGGACAAGTTCGTCGCCGAGAGCGAGGCCGAGGGCCTGGCCGGCCTGCGCGGCCACCGCGACTGGGGCGGCATCCGTGCGTGCATCTACAACGCGTTCCCCGCCAAGGGCTGCGAGCTCCTGGCGCAGTTCATGGACGAGTTCGCCCGCAGGAACGGCTGAGCCCGGTCCACGCGGCGGTCCGCCGCGGGCGCGCCACCCAAAATCACGACCGGCGCCGCATCGCGCGGCGCCGGTCGGTCGTTTCGGTGAAGGTTGTGTGCCGTCGCGCGGTCGCGTGGGCTCAGCCCTTCGGCGGGGCGCCGCCACCGCCGTTGCCGCCACCGGGCGGCGGCGGGGGAGCGTCCTGGCCATTGCCGGGGCGCTCGCCATCGGGCTTGCCGCCGCGGCCGCCGGGACGCTTGGACTTCATGAAGTCCTCCATCTCCTGCTGGCTGACCTTGCCGTCGCCGTCCTTGTCGGCCTGCTTCAGGCGCTCCCAGCCGGGGCCGGCCTCGTCCTCGGTGACGAAGCCGTCGCCGTTCTTGTCCAGGGTCTTGAAGTTCGGGCGCTGCGGGCGCTGGCCACCCTTGCCGGGGCCGCCGTCCTTGCCGTTCTGGCCGTTGCCGGGCTGCTGCGGCGGCGGGGCCTGGCCGGGCTCGCCCGAGGGCGGCGCGGCGACCGCGAAGGCGGCCACGGAGAAGGCGAGCAGGGAGGACGCGATGAGAGTCGATCGTGCGTTCATGTTCGTGTGAAGTCCTTTCATGTGCCTCTTGGCACTCCGGCGCGGTTCGTGACAGGCGAATCCGTCGGTTTGCCTGGCGACGCGCCGGGCGGCTGGGGGCTGAACGTACCCGTGCTTTTGGCATTGCCCGCCGGATCGGGCGAAAAGGCCGTGGGATGGCGGTGAGCGCGGTGCAGTCCGGGCGGTGCAGGTGATTCCCCAGCCCTGTAGCAGATTTTTTGGCTTTCAGGCCGGAAACACCGGCAGACGGGGGCACTTGTGCGACCTCTCTGCCCGGTGGCCGTGCGGCCATTTGTGCCGCGCGACGCGGTTTCCACGTGCAACTGGAGAAGAGAATTGGTCCGTACCGCAATCAGCAAGCGAACCAGCGCCACGCAGGCCTCCGGAATGGCTGGCATCTACCGCAAAGTCCGGCAGCAGTGGATGGTGATGCCATCCGCGCTGTCCGTGGGCATTGTTTGCCTCGGATTCATGGCGGGCTTCGCCTGTGCCGCCGATCAGGCTCTGGAGGAGTGCGGTTGCAAGTGCTCCGGCGATGGCTCGTGGTGCAACCCGATTGCGCCAACAAACTGTCAGGCGAGCTATTACCGTGTGCTTGATTCGGGGTGCAGTAGCACAAGCAAGATTGGCTGTGCGCTCTTCACGAACTGGCAGAACTGTGCAGGGACGCCCTATCGGTCGTGGAGCCCGCCGCCGACCGAGGCCCCGTGGCCTGTTGGCGTCAATGTCGGTCCGCGCGGGATGCTGCGATTCGGTGTCAGCGATACCTCACTCTCGCTCTCGGTGTTCTCGGCGAGCGTCGACCCATGCCCTGGCATGTCGGGTGTGGCCGTTGGGGGCTCCATCGGCCTCGCCGAGTCCGGGCAGGGTGCAACCGGTCAGGCTGCCACACCGCCATGTGCATTTGTTGATTTCCTCGTACCGGTTGCTGCGGTCTGGATTCAGCTCGATGAGGCGCCCGGCGGCGTGAACTGCGGCGCGCGCTTTCAGCGCTTCGACCCTTCCACCAGCACGTTCGTCACCGTCGCCTCGCTGACGCCATCGGCGACAGACGGTGGCGTCCTGGTCGATATTGCCCAACTGGAGGCTGCACATGGAGGCGCCGCATCCGCAGACCTCCGTTCGTATGGCATTCGACGGGTCATCTTCGACCCGCCCGAGGCAGGGGATGCTCGGCGGACCAGGATTTGCAGACTGTCCTGGCGAACAATGGATTCGGCACTGGAGGCAGGGGCTGTGATCAGGCCGCTGTTGGCGGAAGTGATCGGCCAGCTCGATGCGTCGGTCGGACCGGTAAACCGTGGCGCCCGTGCGGTAAACGCCGCGTGGCCAACGACTGACTTTCGCATGCGTTCCAACTCCCGCTCGCACATCGCTGGAATTGGGAGTGCAGGCGCGGCGCTTGATGATTCCGAGTGGACGCGCGCCGTCCTCTGGTATCGCGCAGGCTCTGCAGCCAGCGCCCCGGATCCCATGAACCCAGAGTGGCAACGGCTTGACCTTGAGCCGTCCATCAATGGCGTTTCGGTCGATTCCGTCGCATGTGCCATCTCGGAGCCCTTCTCCGACCAGGCGGGCGTGCGATGGGTCGCGGTTGGCGGTGCGTATGCCACCCCATGCACTCCGGGTGTCGCGAGTTCGAGCTGCGACAAACCGCACGCGCGGGTGTGGCTTGTCCGCCTCGGTGCGTTCGATGTTCCGACTGGCGAGGTCGTCCCAGTCCCGATCAGTGATCCGTACGCGGGGCAGTCAGGCGGCGACGACCTTGGCGAAAGCGTAATCGAAGACCTACGACTCGCTAGCGATTCGAATGGAGCGTTTCTGATCGGCTGTGGACGTGCAGCGGTGCGATGCGGAACGCAGAACCTCGATGGCGACGTACGTTGGGAGCCGATCTCAGATCCGGCTGCGGCGACTTTCGTGATTCCAGTTGGAGTGATCGATGGCGCAGTAGCCGGGTACTGCCGCGTCATAGACCGCGTTGCAGTACCAGTGGGTGATTGTGGTCCTCCGGGAGCCACCGCGCCGCCGCCTGCGGGGACTACACAGTCCGTCCAGGTCTCGCGAGGTCATGGCTGGATCCGCAATGATCCGCCGTCCGCTGGCGAGGCTTCGCTGGCGGCCATCGGCGATTCTGCTTGGATCAACCAGTCTTGCCCTGGCTCAACGGGCGGGCTTCGCATCTGGTGTTCCTGGCAGCACTCTGCTCATCGGTGGGACCTGGTGCAGCGCCCGAGTGCCTGTGGAGCGACAGATCAATCATGGCTCGGCTTCGTCCGCTGGCGCTTCGCTCCTGCTGCGAACGGGCTGGATAATCCCGGCAATGTCGCCCGCGGCTTCGCTGCGTTCGCGGGAATTCGTAGCCAGCTGCCATCCGGCCAGCACTTCGTCCAGACGGCGGGTTGGCTGGTGGATGGATGCCATGATGCATCCGTCGGCAACGACGGAGGGTGCGCGTGTGACCCTCAGGCAGCCATCATCGAGTACGAGGAGTCAAGCGCGTGCTGGACGCCGACAGCCGGGTCGGAACAGACCTCTGGTCAATCCACGTCTGGCTGTGTACGCGCGCTGAATCTTCATCTCGCCATTCAGTCACGCGGGCCTGGACCAGGCATCATTAACAGGCGCCTTTCGAAGGCATCGTCGCTCTGCGTGCAACGATCCAGCGCAGCAGCGCAATCGCTCGTATCCGGCGCCAGATTTGTGCGGGAAGCAGATGCAACTGCGGCGCGGGCGGTCGTGTGGACTGGAAGACATGTCACAGGCATCTCGGATGGTGGTTTGCCGACGGCACAATGGTGCGGGCGCGAAATTGGTGAATTGGTAAATAGCGTGCGGGCTCGAAGCAGTGAAGGACAATGGTCAAAGGCACCGTGGATTTCGCTTGATATGTCAGGCGTTGGCGCCGTGGTGTTCGCGGCGCACGAGGTGCAAGCAAACGGAAGCATGCTCGCGACCGGAAGTTTGCAGGTGGGCAGTCCTTGCGTCGCGCTTCGGATCATGCAGGCTTCCGATCTCGACCAAGATGGGAATGTCGGACCTCTTGACCTCGCGATGCTCCTCGGAGGGTGGACCAATCCAGGCGCGGCGGACTTGACAGGCGACGGACTCGTCAACGGGATCGACCTCGCAGTCCTTCTGAGTGACTGGGGGCCGAACTTCACCCACTGGGAATGCTCAGGTTCCGAGCAGTCGTCGAGGGAAATCGACGTGGTCCTGCTCGCTTCCCACTTGCTCGGCTTCGAAAGCGTGGCAGAAGTTGGAGATGCGATGCGGGCCATGACCTCGCAGCAGGCGCTTTCGCTCGCCGAAGAGATCGTCGATGTTGCCGAACTACTGCGTTAAAGGGGATTGCATGAAATCGCATTGTGCAGATTCGTGTTGGAACGCCTTGATCGCCGGATGCCATGTGGCAATGATGTGCGCTTCTGCACGTGGTGCGATCACGATCTACGGCAACAATGACGCGTGGCGCTGGTCGCAACAACTCGATCCAGCAACCAGCCGATTTTCCGAGGATGTCGGTCACTATGGCTACACCCAAGGGATGACCGTCGATCCGAACGTTTGGGCGGCCGACCACGGCATCCGTATCGCCGCCGCCCCAGGCGTTTCAATGGTTGTCGGCACTTACAGCGGGATCGTCTGCAACACGCCCTCAAATCGTGGCTGGTTCTCGCTCAAGTACGACCAGCCCATCCGCGCGGGCTACTATTACTTCGAGTCGGCGCCAGCGTATCTCTTCAGCAATGGCCAATATCTAGGTGTCCTCGGGATGGACGGTGGTTGGGGATTCGTCTCAGACGTTCCGATTGACGAGGTGCGGTTCGGCAACAGTGGTCCCGGACAGTTGTATCAACCAAAGCTGTACTGGTCCGCATATGGCGTTCCGATCCCGGCGCCGGCGAGCGGAGTTCCGTGCCTGGCGTTGGCGCTGCTGGCTCGCAGGCGTCGGCGGGCATAGCCGGACCCAGCAACCTGTCCGGCTCGCGGCCTTAGACTCGCCGCATGCCCGACCCCGCCCCGCCCGCTCCCGCCGCGCTTGACCGCCGCGTCCTGCTGGCCGTCCTGGTGGCGGCGCTCGGGTACTTCGTCGACCTGTTCGACCTGGTGCTGTTCTCGATCGTGCGCGTGCCCAGCCTGAAGGCGCTGGGGGTCACCGATCCCGAGCAGCTGACCGAGGTGGGCAAACGGCTGCTGGACATCCAGCTGACGGGCATGCTGCTGGGCGGCATCGCGTTCGGCATGCTGGGCGACCGGATGGGGCGGCTGAAGACGCTCTTCGGATCGATCCTGCTGTATTCGGTCGCCAACATCCTGAACGCGTTCGTCACGGACGTCTGGCAGTACGAG
>JBIKJV010000341.1:0-54038 GCA_044360755.1 Phycisphaerales bacterium | reverse complement strand
AGGCACAGCGACGAGACTTTGAAGAAGGCTGCTGAGCTACTTCAGAATGGCGAGAAGGCCAACAGCGTGGCTAAGCAACTGAACATCTCCATTGGGATGATTTACGCTATTGCGAAGAAAAACAGCATCAATCTTCGCAAGAATTCTTCTGGGTTTGATGCCAGCAAGCAAGGGGCTGTCCTTACCGCTCTGCAAGCTGGTAAATCTGCAAAGCAAGTCAGCACAGATACTGGTGTTGCTTATACGAAGGTGTTGGAAGTTGCTCGGAAGAACAACATTAAGTTTGAGCGTCGTGGGGCACTCAGCGTTTTTGATCGGCAATAAATAACTTATAGGGGGTAATATACTCCTTATAATTTATTTCAACCCCACCCAACTTTGCTTGGGTGGGGTTTTTTTACGCCAATATAAAGGAGTCAAAGCTATGCTATCGGAAGAAGATACAACATTAAAATTGACATTGCAATACTTAGCCAAGAAGATGATTAAAGATGATAAGATTTTGCCTGCCAAGATTAAACGCAAATTAGCTAAAATGGAAAAGCTAGTATTTACAGGTGACTTCTCTATCAATATTATTCAAATGTTAGTTACAGAATGTTTAACACTACTAACAGATGATTTTGGTATTGAAGCTACCAATTGTCGTAGAGTCTTTAATAATAAGATTAAGAATGCTAAAGTTTATGAATATGAATATAGAATTAAAAATGGAGAATTCTTTTATTTGATTAGCATTACAAAAGTTGGCAATAACTTTTTATCATCTTTGCAAGCATTAGCAGATGCATTGATTAGTTATAGAGGAAAGACTGGTTGTGAGTTATGCAAGTATAGCGAAGAAGGATGTTTGCATTGTGGATTGAATAAAGTTAGGAATATATTGCGAGAAGATACTAATATTAGAACCTTTAAGGATACTGGTGATGTCTTTGTTAATGCTTTAGCTAACAAACTTGATCCTGTTATTGATTTGATAGATTGGTATGTAGAGAATGTAAAGACTAATGATATTGACCAGCAGATTGGCAAGCTAGATCTTAATTTTTTATAGTTGCGATAAAATTAGGAGTGTGTCTAGTAGGAAACGGAAAGGAGGTGCATAATGTCAAACTGGAATATTCCAGAAAATGGTGATGAGAATATTAACTTCAATAAAGTTTTTACTACTGGGCAGGTAAAGAACTTACTTGCTCAAAAAGTCATCAATTTGGATACACCTATTTGTAGGGCTGGTCATATCTACGCCAAGTATCCACACAAAGGCAAGAAGGATATTCGCAGGGTGCGATTCCATACGGAGTTTGCCCCTTTAGAATGTCCAGTACCACCAGAAGCTATGTTTGCTGTCTTTGGTAAAAGTGGGAAAATAAAACATTTTCTCACTCGTAATGATTTCTCTGGTGGAGTAGAAACAAAAAGTAATACTATTGTTTTGGATATAACTTATTATCCTGAAAATATGCATCCTGTGTTTTGGCACAAGTGCAAAAGTTTTGTCAACTTGGAACGATACTTTGAAAAAAGGGAAGAAAGGAAAGAAGAGAGAGAACGGCAGAAGGAGTTTGATGCCAGAATGCAATGGGAACTTAGTCGTACTTGGTGGGACAGAACCACATGCGGGGAAGGACTGTTCGGATGGATTTATAATTGTCTTTGGTTCCTTTTTATGTTTCCAATATTTTTGATTATTGGAATCTTTGTAAATCTTGATGATGTTAGATTTGGTTCAGCAGAGAATCGAAGAGATCGAGATTACTGGACTTGGATGAATAAAAATGTCCGATAGTTGGTTGTTTTTAAATGTCTTAGCCGTATAATATACGGTGGGTGTCAGTAACTAAGTGAAAGGAGGTGCTTTATGGCACAGTTTCAAGCCAGACAAGGAGATCTGTTTTTTCGTAGCATTTCTAAACTTCCTGAGAAAGCCAATCTCAATAAGAAGACAGATGCTATCTTGGCATATGGGGAGGTCACGGGGCATAGCCACTCCGTTACTACTCCTATCTCTGATTGTGAGAGTTATGTTGATGAGAATGGTGATATCTACATTCGTTCCGATAAGGAGATGAAGGTAGGACACGACGAGCATAACACAATCACCCTACCTGCGAATGAGTGGGTTTGTGTTTCTAGGCAGAAGGAATATGATCCTTTGGAAAAAGCCCGAAGAGTTGTTGCCGACTAGTAGATTCTAGTCTAAAAAAAGTTTTGGACTAAAATCTTGTATTGACTAATAAATACCCTCTAGGATATAATTTCCTAGGGGGTATTTATGTTTAAGTATACATTAGAACAAGTTAAAAAAATTTATGAAAAAAGGGGCTGCGTATTTTTAGACAATGAATTTTTAGGTGTAATGCACAAGCATAATTATCTTTGTGTTTGTAAAAATATTAACCAAATGTCGCTCAATAATTTTTTCAAAGGTAAAAATTGTAAAAAGTGCGGATCTGAAAAACAAAAATATACATTAGAAGAAGTTAAAGTAATATTTAAACAACATAATTGTATTTTGATTTCAAATGATTATTATGGTTATGAAAATGAATTAGAATTTATTTGTTCATGTGGTAGACAATGCAAAAGAACTTTAACTCAATTTAAAAAATCTAAAAGATGTAAAGCATGTGCTGAAGAGTCTGTAAGTTATACATTAGCTGAAATGCAAGATATGTATGCTAGCAAAGGTTTTAAACTAATAGATACAGAAATTTTTGGAGTAAGTTATCCTCACAATTGTATTTGCATTTGTGGAAGACCAACTAAAAAAAGCTGGGCTAGTTTAAGTAAAGGCAAAGCTTGTAAGCAATGTCAAATAGACAATCAAAAATTTACACTTGATGAAGCAAGAAATATTTTTTCAGATTATGGATGGGAACTACTTGATACTTTTTATATAAGAAATGATTATCTTCATAATGCAAAATGTAAATGTGGAAACATTACAAAAAAAAGATTAAATGATTTGAAAAGATGCCCCGGATGCAGAAAATGTGGTGATAATTATATCCCAACTATTGAAGAACTAAAAAAAGAATTCATGGATAATAACTGTGTATTGCTTGAGGACCAATATATTAATTCACATGCACCAATGAAATATATTTGCAAATGTGGAAATGAAAGCAAAATTAATTTAAACAATTGGAGAAATGGCAAAAGATGTAAAATTTGTGGCGATGTAATTGTATATGATATGAAATTATCATCTAATGTTTATTTGTTGAAAAGAGATGGCGTTTTAAAAATTGGTAAGAATAATAGAAAAAGTTGGCGATTGGTTACCCATAAAAGTAATGGATGGACTCTAATTGATAAAATAGGTCCAATTTCTGGTGCAGCAGCACATGAAATTGAAAAAACAATAAAGGATTGTTTGAAGTCAAAAAATATTCCATTGGGTTCAGAAGCAGGTTTGGAAAATTTCGATGGCTACACAGAATGCTGGCTCAAAAAAGACTTAAATATAAGTTCGATTAATGAACTTTGGGAGAAAATTTAGCCTGCGATAAAAGTTTGAATGAGTCTATTGGCTGTCGAAAGTTAATAAAAAAGGAGGGCAAGAAATGAGATTTATCGAATCTATTAGAAGTTTTTATTGGGGAATGTCTGGAGTAATAGATGCAGTCTATACAGATTCTATCAATTTTATTTTTGGTAAAAAACAAAATAAATTTGAATTAGAAATATTTGAAGATGAAGAAATAGAACCTATTTCTGATGATTAAAAAAAATATTATTTGTGGTTATTAGTAAAATATCTTTGTATAGATATAATAGCTTTTTGAACATCCGGTCTTAATGATTTAAATTCTGGGTTTTCAACAATATAATTTATATATTTTTTCATATCACTCACTCTTCTTGCAGCATTGCCTTTGGCGTAAGCTTGTGCAAAATAAGAACCAGAATTTGATATTGCATTTTTTGCAATTTTTGTTGCATCTATTGCTGCTGTTTTTGCAACACTTGTAAGTCCTGGAGCAACACCTCTAATTGTGTCATAAATTCCCTCGTTATAGTGGGGGGGGGTTTCTTTTTCTTTTATAAAATCTTTGAAAGTTTTGTACATGGTAGCCTCACAAATTATTTATGTTTCTAATTTTAAAATTAGAAACCGTGCCCTGCGATAAAATTTTGTTTTTGTTTAGTGTGTGTCGAAAGTAAGTCTAAAAGAAAGGATGGTGCAATATGGCCAAGAAGAAGAATGTGGCTGAGAGGGTTGACTTGAGTGGGGTGTGTGGGGAAAAGGTTCCCTCTAGGCAGCAGGTTCTCCACCAGTATATGGGCCAGCCCATTGCTGTGCTGTGCGCCCGTTTTGCCTATAGGGGGGTACTGTCTGCCGTTGGGGACGATTATCTGATTCTGGCCCAAGCTAGGGCCGTTGAGAGTAGTGGTGCTAGTAGCTCTGATAGGCCCAACTCAGAAGACCCTATTGGGTCATCTGTTATGGTATCTCTTGACGCATTGGAGTTGGTATATCAACCCAACTGGTGCTTTGCTGCTTTGGATGATTGATAAACTTCCCGGTGTGGGGATAAGTTATACCCTAGGGCACACCACCTAGGTTTAAGGAGGATTTGAGATGAATGAGATGAAATTGAATATTGAAACTTTGGAAGGTCGTCTTGTGCCTGCAACTTTAAGTTTTGTTGATTCCCCGTTGGGGTATCGTGGGCAAATTAACCAAACAGAGAAAATTGCAGTACGCTGGAGTGATCCTGTAGTAGATTTTGATATAAATGATATAAGTTTTACAAAAAATGGGAAACCTTTGGGCAAGGGATTGACGAATGTAATTCCCAATGGAAATGGTAAAGACTTTACGATTATAGGATTGTTGAACATTGCTTCCGGTCCCGGTGACTACAGCCTTACGATTGATCAAGCTGGAGTGAAGGAAGAGATCAGCGATCAACTATTTATTCCGGCAGGCAACTGTGATTACACTTTAACTTGGAAGCAGATGTCTGGTAGTGTTGAGTCATTTGGTGCTGATTGGTACAACTTTGGGGTACTTAAAGTACCATCCACAGCAAAGTTGGATACAGTTTCTGTAGTTTCAGGTGCTAATCATGGTCTTGCATTGAGGGCAAATGGTTCGATTGTGACATGGGGTATAAAAGAAAGCAATCTGCAAACACCTCCAGTAAAATTCGATCCAACAAATCCTTTTGTTCAAGTTGCAGCATCTTGGGGTGGAAGTGCCGTGTTGCGTAAAGACGGGTCTGTCTCCATTTGGGGTTCATTCTGGGGGACTTTTGGGAGTAGCAATGTAAACAAAACATTTTACACCAACGATGTAGTTAGTATCAGTATTCAAAGCAATCTTCTTATGCTTCATCGTGATGGGAGTGTTACAAGTATTGACTTAGACCCATCATACAAAGCAACTTTGCCGGTAAAGATTACCAATGCTATTGATGTTTCTGCTGGCAGAGAGCTTCATTCAATTTTGAGAGCAGATGGCACAGTGTATTCATGGGGTTATTCAAAAGTACATACTGAATTGCTGACGAGTGGTAAAAGTTTTGGATATATCGTTGATGTTGCCTGTGGCACTAACAACATTATGTTCAAAACTGATCGTGGTGTGACTCGTATTTTGGGACAAACTGATTATCTTTGTGAAAGTTTTAACCAGTTAGGATCAAGTGTTTTTAGACCAAGGAAGTTGGTTGCCAATTCAAACTTTGCAAGTTTGATCGACAACAATGGCAATTTGGTTGGGACATTTAATAATTGGAAAAACTATTCAAAAAGTATGAATGTCCTTGATAGTTCAAATGGCTGGACACACAGCTTTGTTGTCCTTGGAACGACAAAGCGATTGCCTTTATCTTGGATGCCAAGATTGACAGTCACTACCAATCCTTAATTTCTACTTCCCGGTGTGGGGAATAAGTTATGCCTAGGGCACACCACCTAGGTTTATTATGGAGGATTTGATATGCCTATTGAGATTAAGAATAAAGATGGTGTTATATTAGAAACAGTTTTGGCAGACACATTGAGTTTGGCTAAATTGGTTGGGGCTAATTTGAAAAAGGCCAATTTGGGTGGGGCCAATTTATCTGGGGCCAATTTATCTGGGGCCAATTTATCTGGGGCCAATTTATGTGGGGCTAATTTGTCTGGGGCCAATTTATCTGGGGCCAATTTATCTGGGGCCAATTTATATGTGGCTAATTTGTCTGGGGCCAATTTATCTGGGGCCAATTTATCTGGGGCCAATTTATATGTGGCTTATTTGTCTGGGGCTGATTTGTCTGGGGCTAATTTGGCCAATGCTGATTTGTCTGGGGCTAATTTGAGTTTGGCTAATTTGTCTGGGGCTGATTTAAAAAGGGCTTGGTTGGTTGGGGCTAAATTGTATGGGGTTAATTTTACTAATGTCAATCTAGAAGGTGTTGATATTGGAATTGCTGGCTATAAATTGGTCAAGGAATAAAACTGATATCACAATAAATTTGGTAAGTAACCAATAATAATTGTCCGTAGGGTGTAACCCGGTGTGGGGAATAAGTTATGCCTAGGGCACACCACCTAGGATTATTTAAGTAATTAGTTAGAGTGGTTTATTAACAATAAGGAGGATTTGAGATGGCTAATCGTTTTATTATTACAGAAACTTACAATCCAGACAGGAAGGTTGCGATAAAAATCCTCCGCCCCCTAGTATTCACCTAACCGAAAGGAGTGTGTAAAATGAAGACCGAACATGGATACGAAATCATCGCTAGTTATCGGATAGAGCCCAATCGACACATTGTTCTGGTTGAGCGAGAGCATTCAATCAGCCCTTATGTCATCTGGACTATGACAGGTGATGGCAAATGCTCCAGCGGGAGCTATATGGCAGATAAAAAATCAGCACTAGCTAGGTTCGATTCTGTAGTTAAGTCTTTTCGGGAGGATCAACAATGAAATCTGTAGTATCTCTTAGAATTTGGATCGCTGAACAGTTGGGCCAACTCGATGGCAATAATGATGTGGAGTATGTCCTGCGGTATATCCGTAGGAATACAGATCATCCTTGTTACACAGATGATCCAGCACTCCTGCCTAAATGGCAGGAATTCCTAAAGACAATCGATGTTCGTAAGATCGTCTGCGATAAAAAATGACCAGTCTTTAGTAAACATCACTAGGAGGGCCAAAAAATGACGCTGGTTCAAAAGACTATCATGTTTGAAAACTATAACTTCATCGTTGAATATTACAACAGTGAGTTTAATGATGTTGACGAAGTCGATATTACACCAACCTGCAACGGTGGGGCTAAACTTTTGCGTAATGATGAAAGTTACGAGAGAGTTTGGAATCATGTTATGAATACAATTATTAACAAGTAACAATAAATAACTTATTATGAAATTCACAGAGTACTACAATATGATAGATTTAACTAATCCAAAACTGTTTGGTTCGCAAACGCTATTCAAAGAAATGGCGGTTATGAACCCAAACACTATTGACAAAGCCACTAAGGCTATGCAGTTCATTCATGATAATAAGATACCGGGGGCCATCATCGGCGGCGTGGCTGTAAGTAGCTATACCGAAGATAGACCCCTCACTCCCGATATTGATTTTATGACATCAGATCTGGAGCATGTTAAAAAGATACTAGATGAAAAGAAAATCCCATATCGACCACTAGCACTTACTGGTGCGTTCGGTATCGCTGTCCCTAGTATGGACTTGGATTTTCTGGATGCTAGTAATGGCAATCCTAATGAAGTAGCGATGAACTCCTACATCATAAATACTGCAAAGAATGTGACCATCGGTGGTCAGGAATTCCCTATGATTGATCCTGCGGTGCTAACTATCCAGAAGTTTATCATCGGCAGGGATAAAGATAGCAAAGATGCTTTTCGACTCTTGCCTTCAATATCGAAGGAAGAAATTAAAAAGCATCTAAAGAAACTAAAGGGCTACATCGATCCAGATGAAGTTAGCTCTATATGGACAATGGCCAAATCTATGGCTATGTAGGCTTTTAAATCTACTCATGGAGGAAAAACAATGCGTACTGTTACTCTTATGCGTGGACTTCCTGGTTCTGGGAAGTCCCATATAGCTAATACGCTGGGTGGCCAAGTTCTTTCTACCGATGATTTCTTTACCACAGATGACGGCTATGACTTTGAACCAACCCAAATTGGGCAGGCTCACCTGTGGAACCAACAAAGGACAGAAACCGCTATGATGGCTGGGATTCTCACCATCGTAGTGGATAACACTAATATCATGTTCTGGGAAATGAAACCCTACATTCTACTCGCTGAAAAATATGGATATGAGATCGAATGGGTAGAAGCCCAATCCGAATGGGCATGGAATGCAGAGGAATGCCATAAGCGTAATCAACACGGAGTGCCACTTGCTGTCATTCAGACGATGTTGAATAAGTACGAGAAACTGCCCAAAGTGGGGGCTAAGGAAGCTATACTCACCGCTAAGGCTCCTTGGGAGGGGCAGGTATGAAAATAGGTATTAAATGTCATGGAAACTCTTGGTATTCATGGCAGACTAATTCATTTGGTGACCTAAGCTGTTTTTATTGGCAGTATACTACTGATTATGCACCTTATAATAAGTGTTTCCGTATGAATGCTGGCAAAGGGCATCCTATATTAGAGGTTTCGGTATCATCCATGTTCTCGAGAGATACATTAGGGATTAATTTGAAAACCTACAAAAGTAGGAATGGCTAAGGGTAAAATTCAAAATCTCCTTGGGAGAAAACTTGAATGGCAAATTAAAATAGGTTAGAATGATTTTCTGTAGGGCTCCTAGCTCAGTTGGTTAGAGCAAGCGACTCATAATCGCTCGGTCCTGGGTTCAAATCCCAGGGAGCCCAAATAGATAGTTGAATTGACTTGAATTTGTGGTTATGATTATATCATGCAGAGTGTCCTCGACGGCATTGAGGGTAGTTCTTATACAGCTAAACACATGGTTCGACTCCATGACTCTGCAATGTTTTCTTCAAAAAGTAGACGCTAAAAACTATATAAATAGTAGCGTCTACCTTTTGGAGGAAAATGTCAAAAAGAAAATATACAGAAGAACAATTAATAGAAGCTGTCAAACAAAGCAGAAGTGTAAGGCAAGTTTTAAGTAGATTGGGATTGCGAGAAGCTGGTGGCAACTATAAATCAGTTGGAAATCATATAAAAGAATTGGGAATAGATACAAGCAATCTTAAAGGTAAAGGATGGCTTAAAGGTGAGAAAAACTTAAATCATAAGCCAGCCAAAACATTAAAAGATATTTTAATTGATGGAAGTTACACTCAGACTTATAAATTGAAATATAGATTGATCAAAGAAGGCTTGTTAGATTACAAGTGTTCTATCAAAGGTTGTAGTATAACAAATACATGGAATGGAAAACAAATTAATTTACGGCTTGATCATATCAATGGTAAAAATGATGATAACAGATTAGAAAATTTGCGGCTGGTTTGTCCAAATTGCGATTCTCAATCAGAAACCTATTGTGGCAAGAACAAAAAGAGGTTATAATATTCTTGTCTATGTCGGAGTGGTGGAATGGCAGACACTCGGGACTTTTGGAAAGAGAGTGCCTAGAGGGAAACCTTTAGAGTAGAATCGCTCAAAGTCGGTGAACCCTGTAAAATGGGAATACCGAGCCAAGCTGGGAAACCAGAAGGCGTAGAGAGTAGACGGGCGACACCTAAAGCGAAAGCAATGGTGAAGGTGTACTCCAGACTACAAACTGCAAGGGTAGCGAAAGCTATAGTAGTAAGAAAATCCCGTGCCTTAAAAGGCGTACGAGTTCAAGTCTCGTCTCCGACAATCTAAATTTTATAAATCCTCTCCAGAATAACTTATTTTCTGCCCAAGCAAGGGCATCCTACACCTACACCTACACCTACACCTACACCTACACCTACACCTACACCTACACCTACACCTACACCTACACCTACACCTACACCTACACCTACACTAACTCCAACTCCGGCGGGCATAACTTTCAATGTTATGTCTATTCCCATGTAAGAATGCCTTTCCTTGGGCAGAAAAATAAGTTATTTGTTATGTCGTCTGCCCCAGTAAGAATCCCTTTCCGAGGACAAAAAAATAACTTTGGAAAAAATCTATACCCTCATTCGTATTAGTGTGTGGAGGGGATGATTGAGGCGGTAATAAAGGACTGCGATAAAAACAATCCCTTCTTTAGTGTGTGTCGATTAGGTGTTTTTCATGGAGGGCCAATACTGTGTCTAGCAATTTCGTTCCTTCTTTTCGTCCTACTCGTTTCCGAGATCCAGAAAAAGTTCGGGAATCTCTTGAGCGCAGAGTTGCTAAGAAGATTAAGAAAAAATCTGTAAGTAGTCAGCGTAAGGCTAAATCCTTCAATCGTATCGAGAGTGGGGCTTTACTTTACTAGATGGTTGTTTTTTTCGTGGCTATCCCTAATATTTTAGGGATAGCCCATTTCTTCCGGAGGGTAAAAATATGGTAGTCATGGAAGGCTGCGTTCGATATTCTAATGAAGAAGATTTTAAAAATGCTTTATCAAAGATTGAAAAAATAGTTGATGACAAAGGTTTTATCATATCATCAGATGGCAGTATAGACTCTGATGATCCACATATCGATGCTGATATGTTATGCATAAGTATTCCATATTCTATTTACGAAGGTGTCAAGCCTGAAGATCTCTATAGCGAGAGAGCTAATGGGCGTTTGTATGCTATTGATATTAAAAGTAAGTCTATTTATTACTACCAAGGGGCCGAATACTGGACTGGGTGCCTCTTGGAATTTGCAAGTGAGAACTATCCTGACGATCTTCCGCCAGAGGTAGAAGGTACTGAACAGTATGAGGAATGGGTGGAAAGGATGATTGATCGTTTTCTTGACTCTGTCTGACTGCGATAAAAATAGTTCCTTCTCTAGTGTGTGTAAACCTTATTTGAAAGGAGGCCTAAGATGCCTATGTTTGACCCGAAGGATGATTTTGATAAAACTGTAGAGAGTCTTGATGATTTAGCTGAGAGGACTAGGTTGTTTGCTTTCCTTTCTCTTGCCAAAAAGCATGGCGAGGTAAAGAACGAGCAGCAGGCACACCAGTTCTTGAAGAAGGGCAATTCTAAGAAGGCCCGATATGAAATGAGTGAGTTTATGCACACCGAAAGAGCTAAGAAGGTGGTGCTGAATTACTTCCACAAAGATAAGGATGAAGGCCCATATAAAATCAATGTAACTATTGTCAATAGTCTTATAGATAGGATGACAGATGAGATTTGGGCTGTCCGTAACATTAGGCTTGCAGCAGAAAAGGATGAGGTTGAGGTATATTGGGATGACGAGAAGGAAGACTTTGTCTTTGAGAAGAAGGGTGTTGAAAATGTTTAGCCTGTGATAAAAAATTAAAAAGTTCTATTGTCTGTGGAAACAACAACAAAGGGAGGGCAAGAAAATGGCTAGAAAGTATCCTGTGGCCGATGAGCCAGAAGAAAAGAATAATAATGAAATTATTCAAGAATCTGCTAAGAAGATTACTGAAAGTCAAGTAGGTGATATTGTTCTTGGCAAGCTGGGTAAACCAGATGGCTTTGTTTCTTGTATTGCTCATAAGATTAACATGAGTTGGTATCGTGTTAATGTACGATGCAAGAAAAAGGAGCAGAACAATAATCTGCTAACTTTGACAGAAATTCGTCATAGTTACTTTGTGCAATGTGTCTCTGGCGAACTGGTTGATGGAGATAAGGTGGAAGGCCTGTATCTTTTGGCCTAAATGCTGCGATAAAAAATAAGTTGTGTCTAGTGGGCAACACTACTCTAGGAGGGTCAAAAGATGAATCAAGAAGATGCAAACAGCGAGTTCATTGAAGCTATCACAAATTTTGCAAATAAGATTGTTGATCCAGATTCTCTCGTGCCTGTGATAGTAGATGTAGGAGAGAATGTCATCGATGAAAACTTTATGGATGATTTGAAAAAGAAAAGGAATATCACAGACAAAGATATTTCCTCTATAGCTTTTATTGTTGCCAACTTAGTTGTGAAGAAGTTTGCTAAGTCTATCTGCTCTATGGTTGAAGATGGTGTTCTGGTTCCGTCTTCTGAAAGGGCAACAGAACTGATTGATCAGATTGCCGAAGAAGAGGAAGAAGAGGAAGATAATGGTGGTTTAGGGGATTGGTTGAAACTGGGCTAAGGAGGGCAAAATAATGTCTAGATCTATATATCATATGACAAAACAAAGAGCTGCTACCCTCTTCAATAGTTATACTAAAGAAGAGGAGTGGCATAAGGCTTTGATGATTATGATCGTTGACTTGCAAGCCCAGTTTTTCACTATCCAACAAAGGGAAAAACTCTTTAAAGCATACCAATCTGGCATTATTGCAGAGAAGGGAAAGGATTTGGATGCTCTTTTTTCTTTGATTAATCTCCCACAACAGCATAATGCCACATTAAAGACTAAAAATACTAAATTAAAAGAACTAATGGTTAAGACTAGAAAATTGGCAAAAGATGTATTCAAAAAAGAATGTTGCAGTTTTCCTGATGGAATACTGCAAGATGAAAATATGTCGATTACTAATGGAGATGCATTTAATCATATTCGTTCTATTACATCTATTAATACTTCTTTAGAATCTTGTCCATCATGGTCTAACCAATATCCACTAAGTTCTATTCCTACTCCAGATTATTTGTTGTTGCCTATGATTGAAGAATTTAATTTTGTTAACGACAAATATATTGAAGAATTTAATAACTATGATCATAATACTGCTAATGTTCGTTCTATTAGCGGCTTTATAAGCACTGTATCTTCAATAAATTCTAAAGTATTAAAGCATTTCCCTATTGATATTGAAAAAACTTGGGAGGCTATTAAAAAATTTATTATGAATGCTGAGCCTCACTTACAGCTTTATTATTTAAAATGTATTGATGATCGTTTTAAATGCGAGCTTGTTGATTCTGATAGTTACTTTGATTATATTTTTAACATTCTATCGGAAGAATCTAATCACAATAGTAATATTTATTTTATAGAAGCTGCTTTTAGTTCTATTACTTCATATATTTGTGGTTTTAATTCTTTGTTGAATGAAAAAACTATTTCAACAATCATTGACAAAATAAACGCTAGAATAACTTCTGATTGGGAGAAACAATTATTTCATAATTTTTATAGAAATTCATATGGCAAAATTATTCAAAATATCAGTTCTGGCTCTTCAAAAAATTATGGTGCATTGAGAGTATTGCATAAACTTCTTACAACAGAAGATTTTGAATATTTACAGCATGACATAAAAAGGGCTATAAATTATAGTAGATATGATAATTTTAATATTCTTAAGGAGCTTCATCCTTCATATTATATATCAAGCAATTAAGGTGTATTTACAATGTTAAGATTTGAAAAGGAATTCACTCTGGAAGAATTGTGGGAGTTTTCCCAATTATAGGGAAATTTTTTGAAAATGAAAGCGAATACGGCTAGAGTGCGGCTCTAGTTCTCCCGCATTTGGACCCAATATTACCCCCGGTTCAGTCCGATCACTACGCCGTCCGGGTAAGCATCTACCGAAGCTCTACGCCAGATAGATGAGGCTCATTCAGCCATAGGTCTGGCTGAACTCATCGGTGGTGTGTCTGTCCCACCGGATACACCAACTAGCGTTGCAGGCTCATGTTGGTTAAATTTGTCAAAGAGACATTAGGATTATAGGGGAGGTTTTAGGAAAAGAAACCAATTGGAAAAAATCTATACAATTGGCTGCGATAAAATAGTCCTTCCCCCTAGTAGATGTAAAACAATAACAAGGAGGACAAACAATGTCTCATCAGTACCGAATTGAAGAGAGTGAAGCTGAATTTATTACCATTCAGACAATTAGGCGGGCAATCTCTGAAGATGTAGATCGCTTGGTTGAGTTTATGAAACAGATTGTTCCAGAAGGTACAAAAGTAGAATATGATCTAGATACTTGTGAAGTAATTGTTGAATCTGACCTTCCTGCACATGATATATTTCCAACTGATTTGGCAAAGTATGCTAAGGAGGAAGAATAATGTTTTTGATTAATATTAAAACTATTAAACATATGAATAGACTTTGGAAAGGGAACAGCAGATATACATTTCATTTTGTGCGTCCTGGTACTGATGGATCTACGTTTTACAGATCTTTTGTTAGAGATAATCTAGGCCACATGTCTTCATCGCATGGCTTGGATGATAATTTCCAGTATTATTGGGATATTGAAGAACAACTTAGAAGATATAATTATATTAAGAAGAAAATAAAAGTATTTAAGAAATTAGGATGCACTTTAGAAGAGATAACTATATTAATGGGAGAATTAGAAATACTTAAGAAATTGGGCCTGCGATAAAATAGTCCTTCTCCCTAGTAGATGTAAAACAATAACAAGGAGGACAAACAATGGCGCATCCTTATCATCACTCTGTAAGTTCAGCCCGTAAGTTTGGTGGGAAGCCAGAAGATTATCAGAAAATTCATGATTGGTTCGATGATACTAAGGCTACCTTTGCTGACTTTCGTCATCGTGCCTTAAAACACCATAGCTTGGGTATCTTCTGGTGTGAGAAAGAGTTCGGTGTTACTATCACTAATTCTGATGGTAAAGAAGTACCAGTAAGACTGGTAGCAGAACAGCATGTCAGGGAGGACTGTGGATATGTGCCGTCTGTGCAAGACTGGTTACAACATCTAAAGCCAGAGAAATGGATGGGAAGACCACCCATTAAACTAGAACGAGAACTAGAACTCACAGAAGGGGAGGTGACAGTATAATGGATATTACAGAAACAGAAGCCCTTTTTAGTATTCTTGAGAAATATGGTGTTGAATCAATTGCTTTATCATATGATGGTTCTGGTGATAGTGGCGAAGTATACAACATTCAACTTGATGGCAAAGTTGAATGTATAAAAACTATTAACGAGAATAGTGAAATTGATATAGCAAAGTTTAAGAAAGCAGGTGTTGAATTTTCTAAAGAATTGATTATAGATTGTATTGAACATGTTAGTATGGTTTTATTAGATGATAATGAAGGTGGATGGGAAAACAATGACGGTGCTATTGGAGATATTACATGGTATATTGAAAATAAGAAAATTTCTATTGAGCATCGGCAAAGAATCATAGAATTTGAAGACAGGGAGCATGACTTTTCCATATAATAATATGGAGGTGTTATATGTTCCAATGGTTTTACAAGAAGATTGCAAAGCATGTAGAGGCTTGCCCTAACTTAGTAGCTGAGGTACTTAGTAATAAGTTATCTCAAATAGATACGACAGAGATTACGGAGTCTTTATCAAAAAACCCGTATTTCTCTGCCGAAGTTGGGCAAGCTATCATCAGTAACCTAGACTATCCCCAGCTTACCGCTACTATTTCTACTTCCGACATTGCTGATAATTTAGATCTGCAGCAATTATCAGAAGTTATTGATTACGGCCAAATGGCAAATTCATTGGATTATGCAGCCATAGCCTCACATATCAATGTGGGAGACTTGGTGAAGCAGATTGATTTGGCTTATGTTTCAGGTATGGTAGCCGATTTAGTTAGTTTAGATAATTTGGCAGAAAGAATAGATTATCGCAAATTGGCTATGTCTCTTTTAGAAGTAAAGTAAATTTGAGGTTGTTTTTGGGAAAGGAGTCCCTATCATCTATTTTGGTTAGGGGGCTAGTGCCCCTCATCTTTGTCATGGAGGGCATGTGATGCCTCGTTTTTTTGCTATTTTGGCTTTAGTTGTTGTTGCTAGTTCTTCTTTTGCTGGTCCTTTTGGGTTGGTTCGTAGGAGTGGGAACACTACCAATACCAACAATGGTGGAACGCAACAGGTTTATAATAATCGGCCCTTTTTGGGGACTGCTCAAGCTGCTGCAAATTTCATGGCTGGTCGCCTTACTATGGGACACTTTGGGGGCAACTCAGGATATGAAGGAGTAGGTGTTGGTTGCACTCCCTATCAAGCAGAAATGAACTGCTGCTATCGCAACAAGTGGAATCCTAGAGAAGTAGGTATCGCACAAGGGGCTAATGGCATGTGGTACGCCTGCTGTCGCTACTAAGGTTTAATAGGTTTTTCAGCCCCACTAAGTAATTCTTAGTGGGGTTTTTTTGTGAACTTTTTACGGCCTGCGATAAAAAAAAGAACTTAATTAGTGGGCGTGGATATGGGGTGTTTTCCATATCCACGCCCATATCCACACGGGAGGGTACACACATGCGTATGAGTATGAGTATGTTACTGGTTGGTTTGTTGTTTGCTACTGGTTGTTGTTGCCATCGTAGGGCCGTTTGTTCTGGGCCAAAGCCAGTCCCCAAATGGTCAACCGAAGGAACTATAGGAACGAGCCTTTACCCTAACGCTCCTTGCCCTCAGCATGAATACTTTGTTGAAAAAGTAGATGTAGGCATTAAACTAAGGAGGGAATGGTAATGTTAGGAGCCCTAACTGCAATATTTATGATGCCAGTTGTAATGTGTTATCTAACTTATTTGACCCGATGTGAGGAATAATAATGAATCTATTAGGCAGGATATTCAATGCAGCAGGTGTCCTTGGCCTATTCTTAGAAGAAGACCAATACAAATGGCTAGCACTCGTTGAGAGTGGAAAGAACTCCGAAGCAAACGATATGCTTTGGAACGAAGGCTGTGATAAGATTCTACTGTCTTATGCTAAGTTTAATATCCCATACGATATGTGGGTCGTAGGAAATAAAATTGCCGATCATTATGTGGCATTCCCATTCACAGTAGATACATCTTCAGAAATGCTCAGCAAAGACTCAGGATTAATCTATGACCCTATAAAAGTAAGTTATTGGGCTAAGAATAGAGTGGGAGGAATTCAAACAATGTGGGCTATGTCTGCCTACCCTGTATTAATTAATAGTAATGTTATAGAGCGAGCAAATAAATTATATCCAATTCAGTTTGAATGTGATGTTAATATCATTAGGCATATATGTGTGATGGAAAATATACAGCCATGTACTTGATGGCCTGCGATAAAAATTCTCAGATCTCTAGGGCACACGCACACAGGCGAAAAAAAAGGAATGCGTGAGCGTATTCTTTATGGCGGGGCGACTGCGATAAAAATTGGCCAGCCCCTAGTGTGTGTCGAAACCGAAACCAATGGAGGGAACGAAAATGGTGAATACTGCTGTTGCTAATGTGATGGGCCTGTCCAATGTGGTGCTGGTGGATCGTGCGAATCTCGCAATGATGCTGTGGGAAGTCGATCAGGATATTGTTTGCGAAGTTCGCATGGCTACTGAGCCGAACTTCAACAAGACTGGCAATCCCTTCTGGGATAAGGCCAGCAAAAGCTGGAATCTGCTGAAAGTGCAGAACCTGAAGGCAACTTTGGGCAGCAAAACCTATGCGGAGCGAGTGACCGCTGCTCTGCGTAAGACTGACCCCAATGCTGCTCCTTACCAGCCCGAAGCTAGGAAGTTTGGCCATAAGGTTGATGGCACTTGCTGGGTCAAGTATGAGAAAGATAGCAACGATGTTCGTTGGTATCTGGAACTGTCTGTTATCGAACAGACTGACTCTGTATTGCTAGACAACCAAATGAATCCTGTAAGTGAGAGCTTGCTGGAACCTTTCAAGCCTGCTCAAAAGGAAGAAGGTGCTAGGCAGATCGAGCATGGTGTTGACAAGGACAATGTTGTGGTGTACCGCACACCCAAATTGGAAAACATTGTCAGCATCAAATATCTCAACAAAACCTATGTGGTGTCTGAGCTTGCTCAGTATGCCTAATAGGTGGTTGTGATAGCAAGCGCAAGGGGAGTATATCTTCCCTTGCGCTTTTGGTTTAATAGAACTGTGTACTTTTGGGGCTGAGATAAAAAAAGAAAAACTGTTAGGGCAATGTTAGTTGTACTTTTCACGAATAAGAAAGAGAGGTCTAACATGAATATTTCAGACACTCATCCAATGGATTGCACTTGCAGATGTTGTATTGGCATTTTTGGCCAAATGGCATTACAAAGTGAAAATAACATGACTTATGAGGAAAAAGCAGAGCGTGATTTTCAGAAGGGATTGCTTGCAGAAGATATGGCTGGAGAAAAAGTATTGCGTTTAAGACACCAAATAATCGAAAAATCAGCAGCTAAAGCAAAAGAAGCTAGAATGAAGATATTAGAAGCTAGAATCAAAATATTGTTTACTAGTCTTAAAGGAACTCCAGAATTTGCTTCTATTGAAAATGATGTAAGAAATAGTTTGAATGAACTGAATGATTGTGTCAGCAAAAGACCGATGTGTCCCGAAGGTTCCTGCTTTGGATTTGTTACAGCATTGTTTGCAATTGTTTTTATTGGATTGCTGTGTACCAATTTATGGCTTTTAAGTCCTCTAGTAGCAATTTTATATGTTCCATTTTATAAATTTTGTAAGCCAACCAAAGATTTTCAAGATAAGTATAAAGTTGAAAATGAGCAATATGAAAAAGAGTATGCTGTGTTTATTCAAGATTATTCTAATAAAAAGAATGTAGTTACTAAAAATTTTGAACTTATGAAAGTATTTTTCTCAAATAACAATTTGCTTGCCAATGTTAAATTTACTGGAGGACTATACGATTTTAATTTAAAGACAACTAAAAAATTACCAAACGAAAAGTTTGACTATAACATTGAATTGGAACCAATAGATAAACAGCCATAAAAAGCTGCGATAAAAACCGCTTAGGGATTAGTTGGTGTTAGTTGTACTTTTCACGGAGGGAGGGACAGACTATGTTAAAGGAATTGCAAGAAGCTGCCGATGAATTGGCCCATATGAATGACTATACCAATGATGATGTGTATTGGGTAGTCTCTGCGGATGTAGGCTTTGGACATGAGTTCATTATCCTAGAGTGTAATAACGAACAGGAATGTACTGCACACCTTCCTGCACTTAGGGCAAGGTTTCCCCAAACACTATTCAAAATCAGTAAGATGGCACAGGATGACGAGAATAATAACAAGATTCTAGAAGAAACTATTTATGACCCTAAGTGGTTGGAAGCTGTCAGACAGCTATGACCGCTGCGATAAAAAACCCCATTCGTCTAGTCTCCGAAAGGGGGTGCGTATGATACTAGACGATAACTGTACAGTAGTCATACGCTACTGGCACAATGGTAAGATAGGTCAGCGAATAGCTGTTTATCAAAACCTAGATGCTGCTATAAAGAAAAAAGAATTTATAATAGCACAACTACAGAAGGCAGGTGCTGAATACTTTATTGAGTATTTGCCTAGGTTTGGTGAACCTATAGTGTTTGGCACTATCTATGGCTTAAACCAGCATGGAGGGCAAATAAAATGACACTACTTGAGTTTATTCAGAAAGTCAATGAAGAAAGACTGTCTAGGAATCCAGAGAACATGATCCTAGTAGAGGATGAAGCCTTCTGGAATGAATTAGGTATAGAGACTGCCGAAGAGATGGACAGGGCTCTTACCGAAGATGTAATGAGACATAGGTCAGATATGGTGTAGTTTTCATATCTACACGCATATCCACGCCCATATCCACACGCATATCTACACGCTCCCGTGCGTGAGACTGCGATAAAATAAAGGCTCCCCCTAGTTATTATCAAAACCACTACTAGAAAGGAAGGTTTACTATGGAAGAAGAACTAAATCAAAAAGAAGTGCTTGCCCTTCTAAAAAAGAAGGGGATTGAAAAAGTTACTATAAAGTTCTCCGGAGGTCATGACTCTGGTGGGACTGATGGAATAGAGTTTGAAGTTTTAGGTGAAACAGTTCAATGGACTGAAAAGGAAATAGATACGATCAGAGTAGGCCTCTGTGACGCTCTAGAGGCTCCAGTATGGGATCGTTATGGTTCCTTCGCTGGAGAATTTAATGTCGATGGCGAAGTAGTTTGGGATGTCAAAGAAGGCAAAGTTCATATTAGAGGGTCTGAGGAAGTTAGTAATACTGAAGAATTTGAAGAAGAGATAAACTAAGAGCCTGCGATAAGTTATGTTGTTTGCTTAGTGTGTGTTGGAAAACAATAAACTAAGGAGGGATAGAGATGAACGAGCAACAACGGGTTGAAAAATTGAAGGCTAAGATTGAGGCCCGTATCGAGGCCGAAGCTGAAAGAGAAGGTGCAAGCATCTTGAGGCATCGAGCCTTCACTCCCGTTAGGAAAGGCAAGAAAGCAGGCCAGCACCGCTATGGTGCTGCTCGACAAGAAAGGGCTTTGGGTACTCTGTAGTCCTACTGCTAGCATGGTGACACCGAATGTCACCATGCTAGCTTTATTATATTCTTTATAAATTAAGATCTATTAGAACCATGTACTTAAAAAAAGTAATTAAGCTATGTACTTTTTGGGTTGCCTGGGGCTGCGATAAAAATAAGTTATTCTCTAGTAGGTGCCGATAGTGGCAAAGGAGAAAATAAAATGAGCGAAGACCAAGGCTTTGTGATTTCTGGTGCTGAAAATATCGCCAAATTTCAACTCCTGCGTGTCTATCACGCTTTAAAGTTGCAGGCCAAAACTGGCATGAAGTGCAAAGGGGGCAGCTTGCTGAAGTATGCGAAGCACCACTATGGTGCTAAGGGACGAACCGCCAAAGAGGTAGCGGATTCTATGCAGGCTAAATTCGGCCTGTAGTCCGCAGGGGGGCTATAGTCCCTAGCCCCCCTAAATTTTTTTTTATAATAGACTTGTGTACTTAACAGCTACTGCCGGGCCTGCGATAAAAATAAGTTATTCTCTAGGGGCCAACACCGGAGGATAAGTTATGAGCTATGTAAATATTACTGAATCTGAGATGGACGCTTTCCTAACCCCTATGGGTTTCCAGCCAGTCACAATCCCCAACTGTGGGGAGAAAGTCTACTCTAAATTACTATTAAAGACCCCTACCCCTTTGTGCGTAAGGGTTTATAGCAGCATCACCGGCGGTGCTGCTAAAGGCGTGGGAGAGGACGCTATCCGTTGCGTCCTAGTCACTAAGGTATCTGACCAGATTAGGACTGTAGGACGCACTAGGCGGGTTAATAGAACCACTAATTGGCGGAATAATCTCAACGAACGGCTCGAGAGCTGGAATACTTTCGTTGGGCCATCCTGCCCTATTTGTGGCGGTTTTACAGTAGAACGGAAGGGCAAGTTTGGCCCGTTCTTTGGATGCGCCAACTATCCGGTTTGCAAAGGGATAGTAAAGGACTGCGATAAAAAGCCTGAATAAGTTAGTGTGTACCAACTAAGGAGAAAAAAATGGCTACACCAGCTCAAGTTCGTTCTTTACTCAAAAAAATTAACTCTCCCTACAACATTACCAAGATGGAAGGCTCTTGGTATGTCATGGGAGGCCAGTCTGATGACTGGTATCACACTTGCTTGTTCTTACCTCATTTCAAAGATTTGAGCGCACAAAGGGTTGTTGATATGATCATGGAGATGGAAGAAGAACACAAAGAGAAAGAGAATAAGTTTATTAAAAATCTTATGGCATCTTCTATCAAAAAAGCATATTCCAATTGTAAATGCTGACAAAACAGATAGCACCTTTTTACAAAGCCAAAAAGGTGCTATCTGTTTTCTCCTGCGATAAAAATAACTTATTCCCTAGTAGTTATCAAAACCACCGGAGACTGAAAAATGAATAAGGTAATGGATCACGGGGCTTACCAGAAAAATCTCAAAAAGAAAAGCGTAGAAGAATTACGCTTCATCATCAAAGATGCAGGTGGGGCCATGCGCTCTATGCCTGACAACCCAAACAATGGGTACTATGCCGATGAGGTCAATTACGCAAGTATGGAACTTCAGCGGCGGCTGCGATAAAAATAAGTTATTTTCTAGTGGCTACCCAAAAAGGAGTTTGAAATGTATTTTGAACAATATGATGAATATAATGAACTAGCGAATGCTAGTGACGCAATGCGAGAGTTTGCTTTTAATATTGGGGATCAAGTACCCAATAGGCAATGGATTCTTACCGATTATGATGTGTGGGTGTTAAACCCCCATTATAATGGGCCACCACAACCGCATCCCGAAGAAGATTATTAAGGCCTGCGATAAAAAATAAGTTATGTTTAGTAGGTGTCAGAAGTAATCCAAAACGAAAGGATGGTGTCTATGTTCGGTGAAGATTCCTATCTGGACAGCTACTGGGAAGATCAGAACGAATCAGTCTTCGGCTACGAAGACGACGATGTAAATGAGGGATGGGAAGACGATGGCTGGGATGAGGATGATGAGGATGATGATATTAGGGAAGATGAGGAAGCAATCTTAGATCTGGACGAACTAGACGAAGATGAATGGGAACTTTAGGAAAAATAGGGGGTTAAAAAAGGCTTTGATTTTTTAACCCCCTATTTTGGGCCTGCGATAAAAAATAACTTATGTTTAGTAGGTGTTCCGAGATTAAACCTAAAGGAGTAATAAAATGGGTTGGACATTCTCTCGTCAATGGGATACCAAAGCCAAAATGGTTGAGTATCTTCAAAATGGATACGAAAACGGAACCGAATTCCGTTTGACATATGAAAATGGTCAAAATGTACTATGGACTGTACTCAACTTTAAAGGTGACTTGCTTATCGTTTGTGATCTAATCGAACCCAGCGCAAATGGCTGGGGCCACAAAACGATGGACGAAAGCATGGGGCCATATTACTACTCTTGTCCTGCCCGATTTCTGGAGCTAACCGATAGCTCCCCCTATGTAAATCATGAATGGAGGATGGATGTCCTCAAGTATCATGCTGTCAGACAGACTGCTTGATACTAAGAAAGATAGCACCTTTTTCCAAAGCTAAAAAGGTGCTATCTTTCTCCCCTGCGATAAAAATAAGTTATTCCCTAGTGAGTGTTCAGAAACGAAACTTAACTCCAAAGGAGAATTAAGATGCTGACTCGCCGCCGCTCTTTCACATTCGCTTCCGCTTCCGCCCTTCTTAAGGGCAAACCCAAAAAGAAGCTAGGGACGGCTACTACGCTTGAAAGGCTATCCGATTCCCAAATTGGCATTCGCTACCATAACACCATCGTAATCACATATAACTATGATGGTAGCATTGTGCTAAACAATGGGGGTTGGACTACCCCAACTACTAAGAAAAGAATAAATGATTTCACTAATGCCAGAATCCACCAAAAAGATTTTGTCTGGTATATTACTGATAGCAATGGCACTAAGCCATTTATCAATGGTATGAAGATTGATAATAATGGGGATGTTTTGCCTGTCTCGTAAGGCTGCGATAAAAAAGTTTGTTTGTCTAGTGTGTGTTGGAAGTCACTAAAGTAAAGTAAGGAGATTAAAGATGGATCGTCTTGAATCAAAGCAAAGAGATATGCTCCGCAAGCAACAACGAAAGTTGAAGGGTAAGAATACTGCCCTACTCAATCTTGCAGGGCAGGCTGACGCTAGGGCTTTCCAAGCCCTAAGCAGGCTGGCTGACAGACTGGAAGATAACCGGCCCTTGGGCCGGTAAGGCCGGTAAGGGATGGAGATAGTATTGGATGGCGGGAGGCTATGGCTGGCTGCAAAGGCTGGCTGGCTATAGCTCCTGCTATCAGCCCCTAATGGGGCCATGTACTTTTGGACTTTTCCAAAAAATTAAAGAACTGTGTACTTAACAGGCCCCTCCGGGGTCTGGCAGATCTCCTGCGATAAATTATGGTCTTTCTCTAGTAGGTGCCGATAGTGGCAAAGGAGAAACTAAAATGCGCCAGTTCAAAGTTGTTTTTTTCCTGAACTACAAAAAGCATACTGTCTATGTCAATGCTAACTCTAGCTCAGAAGCTAGGGAGCTTGTCATAGAAGAATATGGAGATGAATGCGATATTGCTTCGGCAAGTTGCTGATCCTATTAAGATAGCACTTGTTCCCAAAGCTGAACAAGTGCTATCTTAATCCCCTGCGATAAATTATATGGTTTTCCTAGTATGTGTGGGGAATAGGCCCCTAGGAGATTCTAAGATGAACGCTAACGAAACCACCTTTGTTTGCTCTTCTTGCTCTCAGTCTTTTGACTGGGACGAGTGCGTCTCGGAAGAGCTTGGGCATGGGGAAACCTGCTACGATTGCGTAGCAACAGAGCAGATGTACGAGTGGAACCTCCGAGTTCCCTATACAATCACTAGGGAAGAGTATTCCTTCCGAAAGGAAGGTCTGATTCACCAGCTCCGAACGGAGTCTAGGGAAGAAGACTTCAGCCATAGGGCTGAAGATCCCTATGACGATAGGGACTTCATATATGACTTCGACCGCTAGGTCATAGGTCTAGATAGCACTTGTTCCCAAAGCTGAGCAAGTGCTATCTAGAATCCCCTGCGATAAATTATGTTGTTTCCCTAGTATGTGTGGGGAATAGGCCCCTAGGAGATTCTAAGATGTTTCCAATGTTCGCATACAGGTCAGAAAAGTTTTTCTCCAACGGCTGGAGGGGGCTGGTCACCAGCGGGGCTGGGATTGATGGCCCCTACGATCTGCGGGTGGTAGATTGTTACGGCTATCTTCGCCGTAACAACCCCATTACAAATGGGGCGGAGGCCTTAACGGGCCTCAACGAAGGGGAGCTGCAAGAGGCTCTCGCTAAGATAGAGGCTCTACAGCCTCTACTGAACGAGAGGCTGTTTTCTTAATAGAGAGATAGCACTTGTTTCCAAAGCGAAACAAGTGCTATCTCTATTCCCCTGCGATAAATTATTCCATTCTCTTAGCATTCGTAGAATAAAATACTACGGAAAGGAGGGTGGCGCATGAGCGAACGATCTAAATGCTCTTGTGGCGGGAAATACGAGTTTTCCCGTTACTGCGGGGCTTGGACTTGCCCCAATTGCGATAACCATCGGGGGTTTGCCCGATGTTTTTGCGGTTGGTCTGCTTCAGGCGGTAACGGATATACCGAACTGCTTGAAGAAGGCGAAACCATCGAGCCCGATGAGGGCTGGTGATATAAACCGCTAACCACCCGCTAACCGGCCCCTATCAAGAATGGGGGCCGGTTAGTCATTTAATAGGCGGTGAACTAACCGGCCCCCATTCTTGCGTTTTAAGCGTGTTTGTTATATGATTGACCTGAGACTGGTTTTGATTCTGATCTAGGCTGTAATGCGAAAATAGAGGCCAAAGAATTGATTCTGAATGACCTACTAACCAGAACAAAACACCTTGATTATACGGCCTGCGATAAAAAATATTCTTACATTAGTAACCATCGGAAGGAAGGAGGTAAAAAACCCAATGGAAGAAGACTCCTACGAAAGCCAGCATGAGTGCTGGAAGTTCCACAAAGTGAACGGGCAGTATGTCTGTGAAACTTGTGGGGAGCGGATGGACGATGACTGTGAGTCATACGAGCCATCCGATGTCGAAGTCGATGACTTCGACAACCAATGCGGTGAGCAAGAGTTCTACCGCAACCGCCATCAATACGGCGGTGAGTAAATCACAAAACAGATAGCACCTTTTTGGCTTTGGAAAAAGGTGCTATCTGTTTCCCCTGCGATAAGTTATTATTATTTTCTAGTGAATGTAAGGAATAAGCCTTACTGGGAGGGGTGAGAAATGGCGTACGAACCAGAAGACGGGTACGAAGACATGGAGCCGTTTGACGGCTTCCTCTCGGATGCGGAGGCTGACGCTGATGCGTTGGCTTCTGCGGGGTGGGGGACGGACGAGGACTATGGGGGGTACGAGGATGACGGGGGATGGGACTGCGGGGAATAGCCCCTTCCCCTCAAACAGATAGCACTTTTTTAGCTTTGGAAAAAAGTGCTATCTGTTTACCCTGCGATAAGTTATGTGTTTCTTCTAGTTAGTGTAACGAAAACCACAAAGGAGCCTGAATATGAGCAGATTCTGCCAAATGGAAATCGATTCTTGGAACCTTTCCGAAAAATATTTCACTTGCGAACAATGTTGCCGTGAGAAAGACGGCAACCACTATGTCTATGATAAGGACAGATATATGCAGCTATGTCACAGCTGCAAAGAAAAGCTAGATGCAGCTGATGAAGCCGCTGCCATAGAAGATGCAGCATAATAAGAAAAATAGCACTTTTTTAGCTTTGGAAAAAAGTGCTATTTTTCTCCCCTGCGATAAGTTATGTGTTTCTTCTAGTATGTGTTCAGAAACCACCAAAGGAGAATGAAGATGAAGATTGGCAACAAAGTGAAAATTATCAATGACGGCAAAACCATCTGGGGTGGCCTGCACGGCCAGCTGGTGCAGTTCTGCACTGTTAATAATGAGTGGATTGTCTTGCTCGATGGCGGGCAAGGGATCAAGGTGGGTCAGCCTGAGAATAGGCTCGTAACCCTCTAAGGGGGAATAATCCCAGCCCCTTCGGGGGCTACCCACCCTGAGATAAAATAAGTTATATAGGAGGCTATGATGATAGGTAAAAACTTTTTCTTGCATGTAGACAAAAGTGGCAATATGCCTTTTATATCAAATAAAAGGCGAAATGTTATTAGCCATCCATATTTTGTCCAGTATAAGGACAATAAGCCAATAGCTTATCATGGGCCAGCTAATATCCTATCAGGGGATATTACCCATACAAAGGTATGGGATTATTCAAAAAGTAACTATGTTCCAATAAGTTTACTAAAGGTTATTTAGTAGACTTTCATTCCTGCGATAAAAACAATCCCTTCTCTAGTATATGTTCAGAAACCCCCACAAAGGAGAAAGTTATGAAGAAGTTCACAACGGCTTTGGTTGGCAGCATGGGCGTTGGCTTGGCCTTCATAAGCCCTTTGGCTTATGTTGTAACCTCAGAAGGGCTGATAGCAGCCGAAAACCCCTTTCGCTATCTCGTCGGATGGACTCTTATATTTTTATACAGCCTTATAACAGGTATGTGCCTGTTATATCAGGCCACAGCTGAGGAGTAATCCTCACCCGGCTATAGCCGGGATAACCCTGAGATAAAAGCAACTGGAGAATGCTATGAGCTTCTATATTGATAATAACAACTATGTCAGATATGATGATAAGTCCACCTCATCAGGTGGCGGATCGTCTGCAGGGGATGGCGAATCCATTGCACTTTTAATATTGATAGGAATCGTTGTTTTTCTACCAATATTATTACAATTAATATTTGGCATACATATTTCTTCTACATTAAACACATACGGATATATTTTATCTTTCATTTGGTCAGCAATATGCTGGGTTGTATGGTGCATATTCCATCCACACACTATCATATACTATCTTATATTCAATAAGATATTCTGGTTTGTTTTAGTAAGCATTGTACTAAGTCTTTTGGCAGGCATTGGAACCTACCTAATAGCAAAGCAGTTATCACCAAAGAGATGGCGATGAGAGAAAAGCATTTATAAGCCACTTTCTCTACTAAGTTGACTCATCTCCCAATTTCAATACAATAACGCAAAGGAGCCTTGTTTATGCGAATGCTGAAGGCCATTGAATGCTTCATTGTAATACTCTTAGGCTTTGCTCTTGTCATTGCTTGTGTCTTTCCTACTGCGATAAAATAGACTGCGATAAAATACCGCCTCACTCTAGTAGCTACCTAAAGGAGGTGTGAGATGGATAAGGATAAGGGATTCGTGATAGTGATTGAGAAGCCTAAACAAAGGCTTCGCTTTGCTCCCAAAGGGAGTGTAGTACCCTCAAAGAAAGGGTACAAGCGAAAGTCCCGCACACTGCGGGGCGAGTAGCCCTCTCAAGTATGAACATATCAACGCTGATATGTTCATACTTCAACCATATCATATCAACACTTATGGTGCAACCATTTATTATGATGGCAGTTTATTGCACTTTGTTATTAATAAGAGATAGCAATTGTTTCCAAGGCTAAACAATTGCTATCTCTTAACGACTGCGATAAGTTATGGCGTTCGACTAGTATGTGTAAGAGGCGAGTGACCTCTGACCTAAAGGGATGAATGAGGAGTCTGACATGACCAGCAACACCATCACCACTGTGTTGGAATCTTTGGTTCGCAAGGCATGGATGGCCGGATCGGCCACCTTCAACCTGAGCGAAAGCTCTCTCACCTTTGACGATGTCAAAGGTTACGCAAACGGGCGGGGAATGCCCGTCCTACGCAACAGCGTGGGCCATCCAATAGTGTACCGGCCCAAAAACTGGGCCAATAACCGCCCTACCAGCCTGTAGGCTGGCGGGTTGGCCAGCCCCTTCTCACTTCTGCTATCAAAGCCTAGCAGGAGTGAGAAGGGGAACCCTGCGATAAGTTATTGGATTCCCCTAGTATGTGTAAGGACTAGGCCTTACTGGAGGTTTGACTATGATAATGTGTATCAATCCCGAAACGGCGGCTATCTTCTGTGCTGAACTAGCCGCCAAAGGCGTGGAGTTCAAGTGCCTGCCTGAGAATGGGCTCTGGGTTATAGAGATAGTCCGGCAATATCCGGCAATATCTTAAAGATATATCTTGATAGGCTTTGATATCAAGATATATCTTTAAGATCCATAGGGGTCTAATAGACCCCTGTACTTTCTGGGGGCTCACCATGTACACCGCTCTAATCTTTGATAGACCCCTGTACTTAACGGGAGATGTGCCGGGCTATAGCAGGTGATAGCAAGATAGCTAAGGTGGATGGCCCGATTGCGGGAGATATATTAAAATAATTATTTTACAAAATTATTAATTATTTTTTAAACTTGCAAAAACTTATAGCAAAGTATATGGGGGAGGGGGGGTACCCCAGCCATGACTCCCTTTAATAAAGAAGAACTCTTTTTTTAAATATAAGGCCTGAAAACCTAAGCAAATGTTTAAAACTGAATTTAAAAAAATCGCCGGGGGAATTTTTTCCCACGCCTTATAAAAAATATAATTAAATAGATTTTGCAAAATTGAGAATTAATTACATTAAATGTAACCTTATAGATCTAAAGTAAATAAAAAAAGCCGGATTTCAAAAAATCCGGCGGGGTAATTTTTTATAGTTAACGAGCCATTAATAGCTGTCTATTTCACGAACTGTTGTTTATTTGTTTGTGGTTGTCATTTTAAAGCTGCTTGTGCATTTTTTTCATTATCTTGAATGGTTTGTCTTGCTTGTTGGGACTTTAGTATTGGTTCCAAATATTTTTGGATAATTTCTTTTCCTTGTTTACCTTGTTTTGGGTCATTGAATCCATTTTTCAGAGTTTGAATATTTTTTTGGCATTCTGGTTTTTTATCGTAGCAAGCTTGTGCTTTTTCTCTTGCCCAAGTGGAAAAGTTACTGACATCTAATTCTCTACTAAATTCTTTGTTATCTTTATGTCGTTGATTTATATTATTTACATACTTCTTGATCTTATTTTTTTCATCTTGGTTTTGGGTAGTTTTGTAGTATTGGTTTACTTGGGTAAATTGTTGTTGGCATTCTGGGCTTTTAATATCGTTTTCACATGGTTCGAGGAATCTGCTTAATTTAACAACATAGGCATCAATAATTTGTTCGGGTTTAATATTGCTTATATTAACATTCATCCAAGGGGCTTGGGTATTTTGTTGTGTTTTTTGAGTTTGTCTTGGTTGATATGGTTTTCTTGGAGACGGTGGAACTGGTTTAATGGCTGCAGCTTGTTCGATCAAATAAAACCAGTTTTTGAAATTTAACATAAATTATTCATCTCATTCATGAGTTTAAAGGTCATAATAAGTATTTATAATTCAGCGGGGGAGAATTTTTGTAATCAGGATGATTTTGAATTAAGTTCTCTTATTTCATTATTGATATTTTCAAGTTCTTTTTGTACATTGATATATCTTTGTACATCTTTATCATCTTTATGATTTTTTTCGACATCTTCCATGCTGACATTGCCAAGTATATAGCCTTTTTTTCTAAATTTAGCAACTAATGATTCAGCTTCTTTTTCTTTCTTTTTTCTTTGGTCTCTGAGTTCCCATACAGATGTAGATTCATTGAGCCATTGTTTGAAAGGTATCATTGTAGTCCTTCTATTTCTTTCCAGGAATTTGGGTAGTTATTATTTGGGAACATTTCTTTTATTTTTTCGATAATTACTGGTTTAATTCTGGTATCTTTTTGTAGTAGTTGTTGCATATTATCTTTTGAAATTTTTTGCAGAGGTTCTGTTCCTATTGTGTCTAGTATTGTTTTAATGTTCCATTTCAATGATTTTTGGATAAAGTGGTCAATTATTGAAATTACTTGTTCTTCATTTAATTGGTTAATAATATGTTGTGGTATAATTGTTTTCAAAATATTGGTTTCGTCTATATCCTTGAATGCATAAACAACATCATGGGGGTTTATTAAATTGATTTTTTCCCCTAATTGTTTAATTGTATAATCAGCAAAATATTGGTGTATTTTCATTAACAATACAATTATGTTAGATGATGGACTGGAGCGAGAATCTGTATTTGTAATATTTTGAATAATAGTACTAATAACTTTTTCATATTTTTCTTTTTGTGATTTTGGTCCTGATTTAAGAAGCATATCAAAAATTTGGGCTATTGTTTCTCCGTTGTATTTTTTTAATTTTTCTACAATAGTTTGAATTACATCTATTCTTTTTTCCAGATCTAGGTCGCCCATTCTTCCAATAATATCATCTATTTCATTTCCGAAGAAGTTTGGTTTATTTTCAGCTATTGCTTTAACGATTTCGATTTGTTCTTCGTATCCTATACTTTCAGCAGTGAGTGAGTAGATTAGTTCTTGAAAGATATTGTTTTGTGTTGATGCATTTTCTTTTTTGGCTCTATTGACTATTAATTCTATTTTTTTGATAGGATCTTTTGAGTTATCTAGGAAGTATTTTAGGAATACATCTGTTAGGTCTTTTTTGTTTTCTATGATGAAGTCGATGATTGGATCTGGTTTTTGTAGATTTTCCAAGAAATCTCGGAAGAAGTTTATAGAGTTGATATATTCTTTGAGGAATTTAGTTCCTTTAGATATGACGTAATTTGCTTGGTGTCCTGTAAGTTTATCTTTACCGATGACCCATTCATCTTTTTGTGTTGGTGTGAGCAGGTCGAATTCATCTTCGTCGTCTAAAACGTTGATAATTTTGAGGTAGTAGTAGAGCATAAATGGAGTTCCATCGGCTGTTTTTTTAGTATCGGGGTAATTTTTAGCACCTTGGAAGTCATGTCTATTTAACAAATCTCGCAGATCTCTTTCATAATCAGTAATTTCATCTGCTTGGAACAAATTTGTATCAATTCCTTTAGATTGTAGGTATTTTAGGTAATCTTGCAGTGTGGGGTATCCATTTACTGCGAAGGCAACGCCGTTTGTATCTTTTGAAGGTGCATTTCTTCTATCGACCCATTCGGAGTATTCACCTTCGGGAGCAACGCCGGGGTTGACATATCTAGCTGGGTCTTTAACATCTTTATTGAAGTCAAATATGAAGTATTGAGTTTGTCCGTAATCATGTCTATAGTTGAAGTAATGTTGTACGCTTGTAGAGCTGCTGATGCACCAGTTTTGTCCTTTGCCCATGATACGGCATTTGATGGGATCATCGCCTTTAAATACCCAGATATTATCGCCTTTAGCTACGAGATCGCCGCTGTGTTTGAGTTCAAGGAAGGCGGGGTTTTGTATATCTTTATCTGATAAATCTATTTGATCAAACTTGTGTATAATAGCTAGGAATTGATTAAGATCTTTATAATCATCTAGCATTTCATTATTTGAGTCTTTTATCTTAGGTTTTGTATCAAATATTAGTGTAATTTTATTAGTAGAGATTAGTTCTCTGAGTTTATCCATCATTTCTTTTAGAAGTTCTTTATTTCCGTTTTGGAAGTATTGTAATGTTTTGAATTCTTCAGTTGTAATTTGTTTAGCTTGTTCTTTGTTTTTGTATTCTTGTATGAATGGGTCTGTAATGGTTTGTTTTTCGGTTGATTTTAATCCGAATTGTTTTTGCATGAAGGAGAAGGCTTGTTTTTTATCATAGGATTCTGGTGAATCTTCGATTGATTTGATAGCTTTATCAACTTCTTCTTTTGATGCTGGCCATTTTGCTTTCAGAATAATTTCTTTAACATCTGGTGCTATAGCTTCTAGAAGTTTCATCCATTGTTTGAAGTGCATAATAAATATGTAGAATTTTCGAGTTATTTTTATGAGAAAAGGGGGCTAAATGTTCTAGCCCCCTTTTTTTGATTTACTTGGTTTTTAGCCATTCTTTGAAAGTAGTGAAAGATTCACCGAATGGTCTCTTTTCTTGGGATGTTTTTGTTATATCGCCAATATTCATAGTTGGGTTGGCTTTTTCTTTTTGGTTTTTGATCCATTTTCCTAGATCTTCATAGTGTCCAATTCTATTAGCTAGTTTCATGGTTCTGTCTTCGCCATTTTTAGCCATAGACATCATGAATTTTTCTAATTTGAGCATGATATCTGGGCTGCTTGTATGTTTTTTGCTTACAACAAGGTCTTTATACATATTTGCTAGTGATTGGGCGGCGGCAAGTCCTTTATTTGACCATCCTTTTAGTAGTGGCGAGTTCCATACTTTATCTTGTATTTGATCATTTACATCTGCAGTTGGGCTTTTGTATGGTTTAACTGATGGATTGTATGGAGATCTAGCTGTAGCCGTTGCTGTTACTGGTGCATCTAGTCTATTTTTTTGGTGTTTTAATCTATCCATGAGGTTGTTTATTGCAACCATTTTGCTTGGTTCGTGGTAGAATGTTCTAGCTTTCATTCTAAAAGCTGGCATAGCATCATCGTAAGAAGCATTTTGTGGTATTCCTAGTAGTTCGTAGGGGTCGTGTTCTTCGCTAAGAATAATATCGATTGGGTCTATTAGCCATTCTGAGAATTGAATCATGGTATTACCTTTCGTGACAATAAAATATTTATTGACCTATTTAAATAAATTTTTCATTTATATTATTGGAGGTGGTTATGTTAGACTTAATAATTTTTGTACTTGGCAATACTTTTATTGCAATTAGTTTAATTGTATTATTGGTATATGCATTAGTAAGCAAGGATGAAGATGTTGAAAGTGATAGTGATAAGTTGCGTCGTTTTATGAATGAATACAAAAGTCATGTTGATGAAAAAAAATAAGTTTCATGAACTATAAAAAATATTAAGCTGGTTGGTATAAATTTATAAATTATTGTTGGGTTCTTCTATTAATTTTCTTATAATTATGTGAGGTTTTATATGCAAGAAAATTCAGATTTAAAAGCGTTTAATTTAGAGAGAAGCAAAGAGCTTTATGTTATGCATATGAAAAAGAAGCAGAGTGGCAAATTGTTTCAGGATAGTTTGCTTGGTTTTATTATTGTTATGTTCTTTGTTTTATTTTCTTTTATTATGTATAGAAATGTTATATTGAACAATGAGGTTAATATGTTGCATGAAGCTTTAGACAAAGCTGAATCTGAGCGTGATTCTTATTGGTGTGATATTAATGAGCTAAAGTTGGAGATGGAAAAAATGAAAAAGAAAAGAATTGACTGAAGCTGAAATCAAGATTTTCAGGTTTAATTTTTTAAATATCCCTATAATTACTGGCGTGGTTTGAAAGGATTCGTGTGAATCCTAATTTTTGTTGTGTGAAAGGAGTGTGCATCATGGCTAAGAAGAGTGTTTCCCCTGAGCGTGTTAATTTGGATACTTCTAAGGGTGAGGAGTTGTCAGAGATTCTCCAATCTTATTTGGGTCAGCCTTTGGCAATTCTTTGTGCTAGGTTTAACTACCGTGGTATTTTGTCCAAGGTTGGACAGAACTTTGTAGTGTTGGCTCAAGCTAGGGCTGTAGAGAGTAGTGGAGCTAGTTCTCAAGAACGTCCTTCCAATGAAGATCCTATTGGAAGTAGTGTTATCATTAGTGTTAACTCAATTGAATTGATATATCAGCCTAACTGGTGCTTTGCCGCTTTGGATGACTGATAAACTAATATTAAATAGAAAGAGGTCCTGTTAATTAAGACAGGACCTCTTTTTTAGGTATCAAGCCTAAAATTTAAAACAGTAGATAAGGAAAGTTGGTGCGAAATGAATTATGATTTTTCATCTTATGGTTTTTCCACCAATAATCCTCCTCCTCTTATGACTTCTTGGCATGAAGAAAAAAGAGTGGTGGATTTGAGTGGTGTTAGTTTTGTTTTTATAACTTCTTTGTACAAGACACCTTGGAGACAAAGAGAGCGGTTTCCAAATGCCAATAAATCTACTATAAAATATTACTCGCACAAATATGGAGAAAGAAGGATTAAGAATAGTTTGCATTGGATGAAGGGTACTAACACACGATGGGGAACTGGAGTGGGTAAATCTAAAATTTTTGGTGAAAAGTGATAATATCAAGAAATTATAACTGCTCTGTTTTTGCAGGAGATTCATTCTGCAATATGAATTCCTCGAATAATTATGAGCATCATCGTTCTTTTGGGTTTGCTCGGCGATGCACCAGATGTCAGTTATTTAGTAACATGTTTCAGTTTGATTCGTGGTCTTTTAAAGGATTATGGAGGAGCCAATGAGAGTATTTAAAATCAATCAAAAGTCGGTGCAAACCGACAAAGAATTTCTTGAAGCTGTGCTAAAAAGCAAAGATGGCGTATTTGGCTTGGGAACAATCTATTATCCCGAACATAATACAGACTATGGAGATTGGATAACAGTAGGAATGCCTCTGAAAAGGAAGGACTTTAACCAATCAGAAATTTCTGAAGATGAATACAAAGCAATTTACATAGGATTCATGGGGGACAATCCTATGGTTGGTGTTAGAAGAGATATGGAAGCTGTTAGAATTTGGAAAATAGAAATTTTTCCAAATTGCGTGGATATGAGATTGATATGGGAAGTGGATTTTGATTTAATTCCTGAGAGCGCCAAACCTTTCGGAAGGAATTTGAAAACCATTTGGGACAAGGAATAGAACATGTACTTTAGCGACGACGACATGTATGAAGGTCTTAAACTTTCTTTAGATACACTTGTTAATATTGTTAAAAATGAAACAGATTTAAATAATAAAAGGAAGGCTGCAGTAGATCTAGCACAAATCATTTTACAGACTTTAAAGATTAAGTCGGACAAAGAAGATTGGAATCTCCTTATGAAGGATGAAAAAGAAAAAGACAAAAACGAAGAAGAATAACACCATTAAAAAAAATTATACTATGAGAATAATAAAATGATATCTAAAGAATTGAAAAGACTTGTAGAAACATGGCTTTTTGGCTTTTGTATGGGCGTATTAACATGTATACTTATAACTTATATTAACAATGGTGTTCGGTGAATGTAGAAGAAGTAGTTCCGTCTTTATGTTTTGCAGAGTGTTATAGATATTCCAGATGGATTGGGTGGAAAAACAGATCTATCTATGGCAGAAACTGTATTTGGTCAAATTTGTGGAAAAATTAGAAAATAGCTTAAATTTCTTCTATTATCTTTAGAATGTTTGTCTATATCTACATTGGTCGCTCAATTCTTTGGTGCAAAATGATTTTGGATATGTTAAAAACTTTTTTGATCCAACCTGTTGTTGCTCTTTTCGGAGCTATAATATGTTGGTTCACCATACTATTTTGTGCAGTTATGAAAGATAGACAAAAGTGAAAGACTTCGATTACTATAACTTTTTTGGAATTGTTTTATTATTATTAATATGGTTTTCGTTTTGTTTTTTAGTATTAACTAAATGGGTGGAAAAAAATGAGTGAATACAAACAAGTTTCTATTTGTAATTCTTGCGGAGAGTTAAGATTCGAAGGTAATGTTTGTTTGAATTGTGAACAAGTATCCTTTGTTACGGACAGTTTACATTTTGCCAAATATGCTGGTGCTGTAAAAGATGTTGTAAATTGCTGGCAGAAGGCTGATTGTGATGATCACAAAGATTTGTGCCAATCAATTACCAAAGAAGTTGCCGCAAAGATATTAGATTTAAAAAATAGAATTGAAGAATTAGAAAATGCAATTAGAAAACATAAGAATAAAATTGAAGAAGGAAGTGAAGAAGATAAGGAACTTTGGGATTGTTTGACATCCTTCCCCGGCTAAAGTCAGGGGGGTTTTCTTGGCTCAAGGATCGTAAAGGAGAATGTCATGATTATGCAAACTTGCGAAAGCGGCGACCAATTTGGCGTAAACTACAACTATGAATTTATCTTGCTTCAAACCAAAGAAGGACTCGTAGAAGGTTTTGAAGAATCAAGAATAAAACTCACAATAAAAGATGTAAACAAACTAATTGAAGAACTTGAACACTTTAGAGATAGAGTTGAAAGATGGCAAACTACAGTTGGCCCAAAATTTGAAAATGAAAACGAATATGAATATACAGTAAGAGTAATAAATACAGCTAGAGAAAATAACTATTTCATTGGCAAACAAGAAGATTGACATCATCTCCCGACTAAAGTCAGGGGGGTTTTCTTGGCTTAAGGATCATAAAATGAGTATTACACTAGAGTACTGTTCTGGAAGAAAGTGTTTTTATAGATGTGGTGTTTTTAAAAGAAATATGTATTCTTCTTATTCACCATCCAAGAGCATATTGTTTGATAATGATTTCAAATACTCATATTTTAGAGAAAAAGATACAAGTCGTGTTTTCAATAAAGGAAGAGTTGGGAGCATAATATTTTTGATATGTCCTTGGGCTAATTTTTGAAAACATGAGATCTTAAATGTTACAATCTTTTACTTGCAGACACACTTATTCTGTATTTGCCAGAAATCAAAGATTCGGTGTGGCATTCAGACCTAATGAATATTGTTGTTTGGCTTTTGGAAGTAGATTCAATAGAGTTAGCAGAAATACAGGGCAGGCTTGGAGTGAAGTGTTTGGTGCTTGCGAATCAACAGTGTGGAAGCAATTTTTCTTCGAACAACAAAACAATTGGAGTGGCTGGTGATGAGACTATTTAATCCAGAATGCGATTGTTGGAGCCTTAATAAACGAGCAAGTTCAAACATTCCTTGCTTCTTTCATCATTTTATGCCGTACTCATATTGCTGGCCTAGTTTTTTTGTAAGAAATAGAAATGTGAGATACCAAGAATCAAAAATTTTTGGTGGTTTCAAAGGTGATTGGGTTTGATTTTTGAATTTTCTATGTTAAAAAGTAGAAGGTTTTAATTCAAGAAAGAGGTAGCCCATGCCCTATCCGACGAAGTGCGACCGTTGCCGCAAGTCTATGTCTTCTTGTTCTATGAGCAAGTTCAATTCTGATTACATTTGCGGCGAATGTCAGAATAAAGAACAGTCTCACCCGCAATACTCTATTGCCAACGAAGTTTCTAAAAGAGTTACTAACTTTAGTGGTATCGGCAAACCATCTGATCTCTAATTTGGAGAAGCCCCTGTTCAGAGCAGGGGTATTTTTATGGACATGAGTATGGAAGAACTATTAATGGCTGAAATAATTCGCCATATTTACACCCATCGTCATCTATCTAATTTAGGCTACAACAGTATGTCTATAGAAATGCAAAATTTGTTTAACAGTATTAATTTCAAACCTGTTAGCGAGAGAAATGTCTGATGTTATTAATGAATGGACATGATTGTGCCATATTCAGTTTAATCTACTCTGGTAGTCATAATTGGAATAGTAATTGGTGTTTTTGCGATACTAGAGCAATGACATCCAGATCAGCATTGTCTTTTTCGCATAACTGGCAAAAAAATATAAGTTGTAGCAAGAAGAATGATTCGTTTCTGTGGGGGATCAACTAAAGACTTTGATTGTGGTATTGTCCTTGGAGCAAAAATGGAATTTTCAAACGAATATTGGGAATTGGTAATCACACCACAATATGTGCGAAAAGATACATCCAAGGTTATAGCTGATTGCGTTAATTGCAACGGTTCTGGAATTGTCGATAATCCAGATGCAACGGGATTGATTGACAAAAAAATGAAATGTTTCTACTGTTGGGGTGATGGCAAAAGAGAAGTTGTGCCAGAAATTCCACCTCCACCAGACATGGATCAAAAGTTTTTGCAAGATTTAAAAGAATGGTTTGAAAATTACAAGGAATTTAAGCAATGATAAATAGTTTTTGTTGGTCTAGGTCTGGTTCTGGGTCTATTTACGAGTCTAGGCATAGGTCTGGGGCTTGGTCTGGGGATTGGTCTATTTCTCTGCTTCAGATAGGGCAAAAAATAATTTCTAAATCTTGGAAATAGGGGATTAACTAATGTTCTACAAGTTTGGATCATCCAGACCATTCGGATGGCAAATATGGTCGCATCATGGAAGTCGCAGCGTTATATATGGACAGAATTTTAACAAAGGTTATGATCGAAATTTCTTTTATTTAAATAAGAGTTCAGAATTTACAAATAGATGGACTTCTTATAGCAAGTGCTGGGGATGGAAAGATTAAAATGATATTTACTCATATGAGAAGCAGCAAATGTTGGTCAGGAGAATACTATGAATTCATTCGTTCTAATCCTAAAAGCTATAGTCGGTTGACGGGCGGTTATTTTAGCTATATTTTTAGAAGGGACATGGTGAGGAGTTTGTAATGATCCATCGCATTAATTCTTACAAAGAATATTGGTGCTGGAATAATGATAGTGATACAAGCTATTGCTTTCTTGGCACAAAATATAGTACATTGTCAAATCGCAGGGCATTTGGAATCAAGGCAATATCGAGTTATGGGCATACACAAAGCTATTCACATTCCTATTCATTTTACTCAAATTTAGCTGGTTTTGAAGGAAAAAAGCTATTCATGTTTAGCAATAGAAGAGGTAGCCAATGTTGGCAAATGGATCAGTCTAACAATATATCCTTTAAAGGTTGTAGTCGTTCCAGCATTTGGTATTGTAGCGTTTTTGGCGGTTTCTATCGAATGTTTAGCTGGAGGGGAAAGATTTGATGTTTATCCCATCATATAAGACAACAGATTTGGCACATTGCTGGTCGGATGGCAGAGCTAAGTCTTTTGTGTTAAGGAAATTCTATTGCAGTTGCTTTGCAAGAAATAAGTATTATCATGTTGACTATGAGGTTTTTTTCTGGACTAGAGGAATTGGGACTGGCAATATATGATCTCAGGGGTGATTTCTTAACGCTATAGATATTTTAATTGGAGTCAAAACCTATGATTGCTAAAGCTTTAATACATCCTAAAGATGCAAGATGCTGGACTTGTTATGGAACAATTTCAAGCAGTTGGCGTTTAGATGTACTTATGTCCTATGAGTCTGCCGGTGCCTTTTCTAGAGCATTCAAGGCTGTTAGAAATACTGGTTGCAGTAGTTATAATTGGAGTTTAAACAAGCCATGATCCCCCTAGACGATCTATACCCAACCAATGATGACAGTTTTGAACCAGTTTCATCTGGTGATTATTTTAATTCTGGTTCACCTTTTTGGGAATTTTCAGATTTCCATAAATGGGGAAATAATTCAACTGAATTTAAATCTGGATTCTATGCAGGGTTATTTGAAGTTGCATTGAAATCTGGCAAGTCATTTCAATTTTTACTGCCCTATAGTCTTGAAGATCATGTTGAAATGTTCGTTGCAAGAGCAAAACAATTTAATAGAAACATTGAGGTTGAAAAGGGGGAAGTTTTTATTTATATTTGGGTTGTGTTATAAATATAACAGTCCCATTTAAAGGAGATTGATATGTCAGATAAAGTATTAGGTATGGCAGGAGAAGAATTAAAATCTATGTCCCATGAGGTAAAAGGCATGTGGACTGATGAAGTTTGCGCTTATACAGACCCTCATGGCGGTGTTGTTATTGCAGCATCACCTAATGGAGAAGCATCGGAATTTGGTTATAAATTATATTTTGCTTTGAACGATAACAAGGCTGTTTTGCAGGTCGGTGAGGTTCTTCCAAATGTAAATCCAAAAGATTTGCGTTTTAGACATATTCCTGAATCAGTAGTTAACGCAGCTTTGAATGCAGCTTTAGGCGTTGTTCTTCTTTGGGACAGTCAGCAAAAAGCTTGACTTTCCAATAAACTTTGATATATTGAAGCGCACAGGCTAAAATCTGTGCGTTTTTTGTTGGAGAATAACATATGACCGAACATCAATTCAAAGTCCGATTCATCTTTAAGATCGGCAAAGAAACGGAAGAACGATGGGGAACTGCCACAGTAGTTGGCGGCACTTTAAAAGATGCTATCAAAGATGTTAAGCATGGATATAAAATTTTAGGGCAAAAAATTCTAGAGGTAGTGTTAGATGACTGATTACTCCCAAAATTCTTCCCCGCCCATCCAATAGTGTAATACTAGTTTTCCGCTCATGGAAGGATATTGTTTATCAATTACAATTTCCTCAGACCTGATCTTGCTTCTACATTCATTACAAACAACTAAAGTATTGGCATCAGTCAGCAATCCACCGTCTTTCTCGGACACTATAGTTGCAAGCTTTAGTTCACTATAATTATTACATGGACAGAATTTGCATTTACCACAAATATGTTTTTTTACAGTTCTATTTACAAGTTTTTTTGTACGCATGTTGTTTCCTTTAAAGGTGCATATTATATATAGTGAGAATCTTACAAAATCTACCAAAACTTACAAAAAATATTGTTTAGAAAAATATATTTATTTTTTTTGAAATTTTAAATAAACTACTATATAATAATGTATGGAAAACAAACTAGTAAAAATCAAAGAAGCGGCTGACATCCTTGGGGTGTCTCAAAACACTCTTAGGAACTGGGAGAAGGATGGCAAGATTCAAGCTGTCAGAACTCTTGGCAAACATCGCCGCTACAACTTGGTTGAACTAAAGGCGTTGGTTGATGTGCAGTTAAAGCCCAAGCCAGATGCAAATCAAATACTACAAAAAATACAAGAGGCATTAAGTGAGCTTAGACAATCCTAACATTGTATACAAAGCATACAAGACTGAGCTAGATCCAAACAATAAACAGAAGACCCTGTTTAAGAAAAACTGTGGTGTAGCTCGTTTTGCATACAATTGGGGATTAGCTACATTAGAAGAAGATTATAAAAATGAAAAGAAATTGAAACCAAATTTCATAGATTTAAATAACTTATTTAACAGCATAAAAAAAGAAAAATATCCGTGGGCATTTGAAGCATCCAAGTGGAGTCCTGCATGTGCCTTACAAAATCTCAGCGAAGCATTTAAAAAATTCTTTAACAAACAAGGTGGGTTTCCAAAATACAAGAAAAAAGGACAAAAAGATTCTTTTACTGTATATGAAAACCTAACAGTCACAGATAAAAAAATAAAATTACCTAAAATTGGCCGGGTTAAATTAAAACAGCATGATTATATTCCTCAAGGAAAGCCAAAATCAGCTACTATATCACTCAAGGCAGGCAGATGGTTTGTTTCCATAAGATATGAACATAAAATCACACAAGGCAATTGGACAAATGAAACTATAGGTGTTGATCTTGGAATTAAGTCATTAGCAGTTTGTAGCGATGGTGAAATATTTGAAGCACCAAGAAAACTTAAGAAAAAAGAAAAGAAACTAAAAAGACTTCAAAGAAAAATGGCAAGACAAAAGAAAGGAAGTAATTCAAGAAACAAAACAAAACAAAAATTTTCTGTTCAACATTTTAAAATAGCCAATGAAAGGAAAGACATTCTTCATAAAGCAACATCTACTCTGGTGAAAACCAAGCCGCAGAAGACGATTGTTATTGAAGATTTGAATGTAAGCGGCATGGTCAAAAACCATAGTTTAGCCAAAGCTATTAGCAATATTGGATTCTCTGAGTTCAGAAGACAATTAGAATACAAATGCAAATGGTATGGCAAAACTTTAGTGGTTGCTGATCGATTCTACCCAAGTTCTAAATTATGTTCTGGATGTAAAACCAAAAAAACTGATTTGAAATTAAGTCACAGGACATACAAGTGCACCAAGTGCGGACTTAAGCTTGACAGGGACTTGAATGCTGCTATAAATTTGAGTAAATATACCGCAGAGTATGCGGGAATCAACGCTGGTGGAGATGATAAGGTTCATGTTGGTCGTAAAAAATCAACAAGTGGTCGTCAAAGAAACCAGAATCAAACAAAGACTCCCAAAAAAGTCTTGTAAGTTTTGAGTACTAAATTTATAGATAGTTTTTTTGCAGGTTTGACCTGTATTTCATATTTTCCTAACTAAATTTCCAAAGAATTGTGAAGTAGCATTATTCCAAGTATAATTTTTTAAAACATGTTCTCTACAATTGTTATTCTGAATAAGATCATGACATTCTTTAACCGCAACGCTCAAGTCAAAATTGGCACAACCTATTCTTTTACCACCCGATACTATTTCACCAGCCCCTTTACAATCATAGCAAGCTACTGGTAGTCCACAAGACATTGCTTCGATATTAACCAGTCCAAATGTATCAAATTTGCTTGGGAACACGAATATATCATGGGAAGCTAATTCGGTAGCTAATTCCTTGCCATGTAAAAAGCCTGTGAACTTTATTTCTGGATGGAAGAATCGATAAGAATCCAAAGAAACTCCATCCCCTATGATTGTCTTTTCATATCGATTATCTAATTCCACAAAATCATTAATACCTTTTTCTGGACTAACTCTACCACAATAAACCAGACGAATTCTATCTGCTTTTTCTTTATTAACAGGAACAAATAAGTCTGTATCAACTCCTCTGCTCCAAATTTTTATAGGTGCAGTAAAACCATAGGATTTAAGTATCAGTATATTCTGATCCGTAGTAGCCATTACACAATCAGATTTATTATGAAACCATGTTAGATATTTCTTGGATAATTTCAGTCCGCATCCGAATGTTTTATAGAAGAAGTTTGGAATATCTGTGTGATAAGCTGTGGTGAACTTATAACCTTTTTTAATACAATATTTTCTAACGGCTAATCCAATTGTTCCTTCTGTGCTGATGTGAACATAATCAGCCCATTCTATTTGATCTTTGATTGTTTTGGTTCTGACCCAGTATGGAGAAAATATATCTTTGGTGAATGGAACTTTGAAGCACCAGTAATCAGATGGACAAATAACTTTTACAGTATGTCCCGTTTCTTCTAATTTTTTTATTGTATTTTTTAGTGTTTTAACAACACCGTTTACTTGAGGTTCCCAAGCGTCTGTAGCTATTAGTATGTTCATATGTAATTCAGGTGTACTGCTCCTTGGTAAACGGTTAAATAGGAGCATTGTTTATCAGTCCAGCAACCGGAATTACCGTACCATATACCATCTACTAAAGTTGTTTCTGGGAAATGTGTATGACCACAGAGGATAATATCTGCTCCGTTTTCTTTCGCATATTTCACCGCTTCTTTCTTTATTCTGTCGCTATTTCTTAGGAATGTTTTACTGTTCTTTTTGGCATAGACGGCGAGAGAATGAGTTTTATCTATTTTCTGCATTAACCAATAGATTCCATCAGCAAAAGCAGTAAGCATGGGATACTGTTGAATAAAATTGTCAAACCTATCTCCATGCAAGCAAATTACCTTCTTGTCATCACTTTCAAAAGTGTACTCTTGTGTGAATTCCAGTCCTATAAGATTGCTTACATATTCATAATGTCCGTCATGGTTGCCGTTAATCCAAATCACTTCTGTATGTTTGGCTAATTTTCTGAGGTCTTTAAGAATATGCCAATGGTGTCTGGGTAGTTTATTGAAATTGAGGCAATCGAAGAGATCGCCATTGACTATGATTCTTTTAGGCTGTAATTTATCAATCTTCTTGAGGAATTTGTCTAATGTTTCAGCCTGACAAACATCAGAGCCAAGGTGAATGTCGGAAATGATAATTGCGTCAAGCATACTCTATTTAATACAAAAGTTGCTTGTAACTATATTAAATATAGAAGAAGATATATTTAAGATTTTGTGAAGGGCAATAATGCGTTTAGACATGGTATTATTTCTTAGCAATATAGCAAATAAAACCAGCAGTTAGATCAGTCCAATTAGTACTGGCATCTGATATTTGCAATGGGGAAATTTCTACTGTGCCTTCATTGCCTAAAGAGCCTCCATAGTTTGTTCCCCAAGTCCATATAGTTCCATCAGAACCTAAAACCCCTGTGTTGTATACATTGGTTCCTACAGTTAGGAATGTTCTATCTTCCATTATTTGAATTGGGCTGCTCTTGTTTATTAAACCTCCTAAAGCTGTATTTCTATTAGATCCATCTCCCCATCCAAACAAATGTCCTGAGTCTCTAAGTCCAAATGAATTGTTTGTTCCTGCTGTTACAAATGTCCAGTCTGTCATAGAACCAACTTGGACAGGAGAACTACGATGTGTAGTTGTATCAATACCTAAACATCCACTTATATTTGCTCCCCAAGCCCAAAGAGTTCCATTTTTCTTTATTGCCAAACAATGTAAATTTCCACAAGTAGCTATATCCCAATCTGTAGAAGATCCTACTTGAGTTGGGGAGCTTCTCATTTGTTTATCGCCATGTCCGAGTTGTCCATACCCATTATCTCCCCATGTGTAAAGTTTTCCATCCGACCTTACTGCTGCAGAAGAGGAATAGCCAGTACTTACACTATTCCAAGTAGATCCAGCACCCATAATTACAACTGGGGAGCTTCTGTGGAAAATAGTATTATCTCCGACAAAACCTTGATAATAGTTTTGACCCCATCCCCAAAGAGTACCATCTGATTTTGATGCTACAGTAGTTCTTGGTCCAGTTGCTACTTTGGTCCAGTTTAATTCGGTTCCTATTTGAGTGGGGCTAGATAAGTTAAGTATGTCTGTATTATCATTTCCCACTTTACCATACTGATTGCTTCCCCACATGTATAATCTGCCAAGTGTATCTATTGCACCAAAATGGGATGCATTTGTTGATTTGCCAAGATACAACCATGAAAGAATAGATGTTGCAACATTAGATGGAGTAGAGACATTTCCGGGGCTGTTGTTCCCCAATTGTCCATCAGAGTTATATCCCCAAGACCATAGAGCATAGTTAATAACTGGAGCGGGGGCAGAATGAGCCCCAATTATCATAGACCCATTTTTAATTTCTATTTTTCTTCCGCCGGTTATTTCTAATGTTGCCATAATTCCCCCTTATAGTATATAATTAATTTTTATATTAATTTTTAAGAGTGGTACTAAAGTAGATAAAATTTGATATTAGATTTAAAGGTTTTTAGTTAGATTGCCCCCGACAATTAGTCCGTGTGGTGGGGGTTTTTCGAACTCAAGACTCCAGACTAGTAGTCGGTGTCTTTTTAAAAATTAAATACAATTTTTAATTAAATCAACATTCCTTTTAACTTTTACTCTCAATGCTGAAGAAGAGCAATATCCAATTTCATCTGTGCATTCCTGCCAAGATTTACCTTGGCTCCTCCATTCTAAAACTCTCCATGTGTCATTGTCTATTATTAATTTTGCTTTGTTTATAGTTTCTTGATTGCAAATTACTTCAAGTGTTTCACAATTTTCATCTTCAACAAGTTCAATTGGTTCGTTAGATATTTTTCTAATGTCTCTTTTTTTCCTTTGCATTTCTTTTAGTTTATCATTTGCTATTTGGCTTGCCATTTTCTTTAAAAGGTGTAATCTATGATTGTCACTTTTTAATGTCTTGATAATTACTGCTATATTTCTAAAATATTTCAGAGCAATTTCTTGAGATAAGTCTTCCGTATCCCATTCCTTTCTTATTAGCGGCTTGTGTTTTAGTAGCCACTTCAAATAGCCATTTAGGCTTTTCAGAATATTATGGAATTTCACGAGTTCGTGTGGAGAGACTAACGACATGTAAAAGATCCTTGTTAAAATTGGGACTGCTGGGACTCTGTCTTTTTATTAATTTTTAATTAAATGTCAAGGATAAATTAATAAAAAACAATTTAAATATTCTGATTTAACATTGTGAACACCTGTGAATATATTTTTTTTATCGGAATTGGCAATTTCGATTCCTTCGGGGGAATAAAGGGTCATATCAGTCCAGCACCTTTCAATAGTTGGGTTGTCCCAAGCATCTGATCTAACACAAACTTCAACATAATATTAATCTGGCAAGTTAACTTTTTTCTTGTAGATAATTTGTGGAAGGTGCAGTTTTTTCGGGTCTATATGCCCAAGTCTGTAGGCATATCCTTTTGTGGTGCAACATTTGTCCAAGACATAGCAAGTATTGCCGTCCACAGTAATGGCTTTTTCAAAGATTGTTTCGGTCATGTCCATGCCCCTTTGCAAATGGTTAAAAGTTGGTTAACAAAGATTGAATACGGCTTAATTTTTTGAATAGAACATTTTTTTTTAAAAAATCTACTTGATTTTTCCATAACAAATCTATAACAAAATTCGGACAAGAAAAATTCTTGGAAAAATTTGGCTAAAAGATAGTAAATTCTGTTTGAAAATTAGCTTGCAATCCACCTGCTCTTCCATTAAAATAAATTTGTCGGTGAGTCTATTTTGGACTCGTTGGCGTTAGGTTTCCTTTTGGAATCCTTCCCAAGTCCACAGGAGCCCCTGCCAGCGGTTGGTTGGGGCTTCTGTGTTTTAGGTGCCAAAAATGATTTTCAGAAACACAAGCTGGTCTTCCATATACTTGTTCAATCAAGGATATATGTTTAGTTTTGCTCATTTGGGAGATATAGATTTTAGTTTTCATTGGAAAAGCGATTGGCAAGTATGCGAGGGCGAAAGTAAACTGTTTAGTCTCAATGAAACTAGAGGAAGATGCTGGAGAAAAGATGTTTAGCGATTAATCTTTTTTAAAAAACAATATATACCATAGCATTTAGGAGAAAAACTATGGCATATATTGACACAGCATTATCTAATTTGAATTCAAGATATCAGGAGATAGTAGATTTAATACCTGATCCATATTATTATTGTGATGATTATGGCAATTTGAAAATTGTTAATGTTCCTGATTATGATGGATATGGTTATGCGGATTATATTTATATTGAAAATACAGGGAAGGTACTTATTGTTGGCAATTCGAGGCTTGATGATGGAGAAGAAGAATATTCATTAGTTAAGAGGTTAAATTCTGATGGTTCTTTAGACACATCATTTTCCAACATAAAGTTTACTGGCGGAAACAAATTTATTCGTGGGATTGGCAAACAATCCACTGGCAAGTATGTGGTTGTTGGCAACTTCAATACAGTTGACGGAAATTCTGCAAATACTATTTGTAGATTAAATGCTGACGGTACTTTTGATAGTTCATTTTCAACAGGAACAGGATTTGACAGCAATGTATTAGGTTGTTATGTATTATCTGATGATAGTATAATTTGTTTTGGATCATTTTTTAATTATGATGGCACCACAAGTGCCAGATTGTGTAAATTAAATAGCGATGGTACAATCAATACTGCTTTTACTTCTAATATAAATATTGTAAATTTTAATGGCAATATTTTTGCAGTAGAAGTTTTATCTAGTGGAAAAATGTATGTTGGAGGTGATTTCACAAATAGATTGATGTTATTGAATGCAGATGGAAGTCAAGATACAAGCCCTGATTTTGGCTCTGGATTCAATGATAGAGTCGCTTCTATTAAAGTACAATCAGACAACAAGATAATGGTTGGCGGTTGGTTTTCAGAATATAATGGCTCTCCTTGCAATCCAGGCATTGTAAGGTTGAATACTGATGCAACAATTGATAATTCGTTTGCAAACGAAGGAACTGGTCTTAATAATACTGACGGTATTGTTCAGGCAATTTGTATTCAGCCTGACGGAAAATATTTAGTTGGCGGCTGGTTTGATGAATATAATGGTCAGCCACAAGGAAGAATTATAAGATTTAATTCTAATGGCACAAAAGATATATCTTTTAATATTGGTATTGGCTTTGATCAAAGAGTTCAAGATATAAAGATGCTATCTAATGGCGAAATACTATGCGCCGGTTTTATGAGGTCTTATAATAATCAAACTTTAAATATTAGTGAATTCCAATTTAGTAATACTTTAGGATTTGGTTCTGCCAGATTATCAAGTACAGGAACATTATTAGGAACTCGTTTTTATCCTGATGTGAAGTATTACGGAATTACTGACGGTGGCGACGACATGTACGATGATGGCAATTTTGTCTTTACTGATTTGTGTCAAACATATGAGGATATACTTGACAATGGAGATGATTGGGAGCTTTCAATACCAATAACTCATACTTGTGCATTAGATGAAACAGACAATGATGATTATATTAATCCTCCTATGGATGGTGTTGTTGTTGATAGTGATGCTTTCTTTGGTGCTGGTAGTCAGTATTTCACAAACATGTATCCAGATTTGTTTGTGTTAATTGCTGATAATATTACTGTTAATGAGTTTACAATTGCTGGCAATCTAGGTGCTGATGGAGATGGCTATGTAGCGGTTGAAACTGTAGATTTGGGCGGACACACCATGTTCTACAAGAGTGTTTATGATTCTGGTGATCCTTCTGTTAATCATATAATGATAGTTCCCGGTACTGCTGCAGGCATAACACACTTATATAATGAAGAAACTAATGATGACAATGATTGCATTCAGGGTATTACTGGCAGGAAAACTGTTTATTACATGAATATAGCTAGGGATGAAGATTTGCAGTTGAGTGTCGAAGATGCGACCTTGATTGCCCGTAAATTTTTGGATATAGTAGGCTCCAATGCTGTTCAAACTTACGAGTTTGATCTTACTCCGGGCATTCCTCCGAATGAGGGAGGAGAGGGTTCTTTGGATAAATCTATTGTAAATGGTCATAGCATACAAAGAGATGGATATTTAAGTATGGTTGTTAATGGCAAACCAAAGGTAGTCGAGGTTAAGGATGGAGGCACTTTCAATAATGGTATAGAAGCATTTGCAAAGAATTCTGGTGTTATTAACAGTCAATGATAGCCATTTTTATGGAAGAGAAGATGATTGCAATTATTTGCACGGATGGGCAGATGGGGATAGAGGATCTCCAAAAAGAGTGTGTAAGTGGCAAATGGATACCTTTATTGGTTTTGAAGGATAGAAAAACTAAAGAAGTCCATTTGCCTGTATTTAATCTTGAGGATGTTGTTCGGAAGTTTGTTGGTAGAAACTTGCCCAAGAATTGGAAGCATGGTTGTGTTTATTTAGCTGATGATGATATTGCTACTATTATAGAGAATGGTTGGCAATTCATGTCTATGGATTTTCCAAGGAAGGTTAATGAGCATCCAGAATATGACTTGAGTTTCGAAATACATGAATTTTCGGAAGAGCCAGAATTCAAAGTTTCTTAAAATAAGAGAAAAACATGGAAGTTGATTTTAACAAGCTTGTTGAAGGCAACAAGAAGCAGCAATACTGGGTTGGAAAGTTAAAAATTAAAAGGAATTCCAGATTCCAGTTTTTAGCAGATTTAAAAAATAACAAATTTGATGGTTTGAAGCCTAGTGATGTGAAAAAAATAAAAAAAGATTTAGATAGTATTCTATATGGTTTTGAGATTGAGGATTTCCTTATAAGAAAATACAAGAATGCTGTATTTATGGTTATAAGAAACATGAATATAAAAAATGAAACATATAGAGAAGATTGTTTTTGTATAGGTCTTGCTTCAATTAGATCTTCTATATTCAATTACATGGTTGCATCCAAATCTTTTACAACATATGTAATCAATGGAATAAATTGTTTTATAAGAGGTTATTTGCATAGAATTAGGGAAACTGAGAGTGTAGTAGAGCAAGTACTTACAGATGAGATAGAGGAGCGTGTTCCTTTTTATAATTCTTTTGACATTTACGATATTGATTCTATTCAAACTATTGAAGATTTGTGTAGAGTTTGCAGTTTGAATGAGGAACAATCTTTTCTTTTGTGTTTATATGTTAATAAAATTAATAGAGATGAGTGGCATAAGCCTTACTGTGACAAATATTATAAGAATAATGGTTCCAAATATTCTAGACAAGCAATATATGACAAGTTAGCTTTCATTAAATTAAAAGTTTATAAAAATTTGGAAGAGATTAAGGGCGAAGAGTTTAGCAAAAATTATAATTTGGTCAATTAGAATTAAAGTATACCAAGCATACACATAATATTTGAAATTTTAATAAATAGTATATCGAATTGTGTGGGTTTGGAGAAACACATTTTAAAAGGAGCTAAAATATGGCTATAGATATTAAATTTCCAATGATAATTGGTGGATCTAGTGGAAGTAGTTTTATTTTTGGCAAATTATCATCTAACATAAGTTCTACAACAACAACTCCAGCACCATCAATTGGTGGACAATTATGGGTTTGGGGAGCTAATTATTTTGGAACAATAGGAGATAATACAAATGTTAAGAAATCATCTCCTGTACAAACAATTGCAGGGGGATCAGATTGGACGCAAATATCTGGCAAAGAAAATCATAACGTCGGAATGAAAACCGATGGAACAGTTTGGGCATGGGGCAACAATGATAACGGTCAATTAGGAGATGATACAACTGTTAATAAATCATCTCCAGTGCAAACAATCGTAGGAGGAACTAATTGGAGTTCTGTTGCTTGTGGCGGAAATCATACAGCGGCAATCAAAACCGATGGAACACTTTGGTTGTGGGGACAAAATAATACTGGCCAATTAGGAGATGACACAGGTGTTAATAAATCATCTCCAGTTCAAACAATAGTAGGAGGAACTAATTGGAGTTCTGTGTCTTGTGGCAGAAATCATACGGCGGCAATCAAAAAAGATGGAACACTTTGGTTGTGGGGACTTAATTACGATGGAAGACTGGGCGATGATACAACTGCTGGTAAGTCATCTCCAGTTCAAACAATAGTAGGAGGAACTAATTGGAGTTCTGTGTCTTGTGGAAGAAGTCATACGGCGGCAATCAAAAAAGATGGAACACTTTGGCTTTGGGGTGGTGGCTATAGTGGAGTATTAGGCGATGATACAACTGATAGTAAATCATCTCCAGTACAAACAATCGTAGGAGGAACAACTTGGAGTAAGGTTGATGGCGGATATAGTGTTACAGCGGCAATCAAGACAGATGGAACACTTTGGCTTTGGGGACAAAATTACGATGGTAACTTAGGCGATGATACAACTGTTAGTAAATCATCTCCAGTTCAAACAATAGCAGGCGGTTCTTGGACAAGTGTTTATTGTGGAGGTAGTACTTATGATAAATTTTCAGCAGGAATAAAAGCAGATGGAACGCTTTGGACTTGGGGTCATAATTCTTACTTTGCAAGAGTAGGCGATAATACAACTATTGATAGATCATCTCCAGTGCAAACAATTGTAGGTGGAACAAATTGGATTTCTGTTAGCTATACAGCAGCAATAAAAGCATAGACACTGACTACTTTCCCCCCAGTTTAATTTTAGCATAGCTAAAAATTGAACTGGGGGTTTTTTCTTTGAATTGTGTGAATATATAACAATATATTTTAAAAGGGGTTTAAATATGGCATTTAATTTTAATTTTCCAATTGTTTTGGGAGGTCCTAATTCTGCGGGTGGTATAACTGTTGGAAAAATTCCAAGTGATACAGCAACTACAACCAGCACTACAACCAGCACTACAACCACAGTCGCTCCTTTGCTTCCTGGTTTGTATGCTTTTGGTGCTGGAACACCAAGCTCTGGAATTTATCAGAATATAACAACAGCTGCTTCTACAATAACATTAATAGATGGAAGCACAGATTGGACATCTTTTGATGATTCTTCAGGATTTAGTAGCACTAATACTTTAGTTGTTAGGAAGAATAATACAGAGCTTTGGGGTTGGGGTTATAACAGTTATGGTCAATTAGCACAAAACGATACCGTCCATAGAAGTTCTCCTGTGCAAATAGCTGGTTCTTGGTCTAAAACTGGAAGAACTGCCGGAATTAAATCAGATGGAACTTTGTGGGGGTGGGGTCCAAGCTATGGTGGCGTACTTGGAAACAATGTTAATTCTTCTAATCAATGGAAATCATCTCCAATTCAGACAGTAGCTGGAGGAAATACATGGACGCATGTTGTTACATGTGGCTCAGGCACACTAGCCAGAAAGAGTGACAAAAGCATGTGGGCATGGGGTCAAAACTATAGAGGAAGATTGGGTACAAATAATACTACAAATTATTCTTCGCCAGTCCAAGTTACATATCCAACTGCTTTCAGTTGGTCAAAAGTATGTTTAACTGGAACATATGCTGCTGCTATTAACCAATATGCTCAACTTTATATGTGGGGTAATAATGAAAACGGACAATTAGCTCAAAGTAATACTATGGATTATTCTAGACCGCAACAAATTGGTACTAACGATAGTTATTCTCACGTTGCCATTGGTGATAGCTGTACTTATGCAGTAAAAACAGATGGAACTTTATGGTGTTGGGGTAAAAATTCAACTGGGCTTAGACTAGGAATTGAAGAAAACTGGTATACTCCAAATAATCAAAACATAGTTGATCCAGCGCAGGTTAACGGTGGAGGATCTAACTGGGTAAAGAGTGCAATATGCGGCGATTATGCTAGAGTATTTTTGAAGAGTGATGGCACTATGTGGGGAATTGGAAACTTGAAGAACTTGGGCATGGGCTATCCTACAGACAGTACTGCAAAAGTTTCAAGTCCGGTGCAAATTGGCGGCGGACAGACTGGTTGGACAGACATAATTGCTTATAATGATAAATTTTTCGCAATTAAAAGTTCTTGATATTAATTATTAGTAGAATGTTCCCAGCCAATTGTTGGGAACATTCTATATTAAATCGCCTTCGATTAAAACTTCTATTTCTTGTGGCGTTTCAGAACCAACTAGTAAAGAAGAAGCTTCTCCTTGTATGACTTCTATATCTAAAGATCCTTTTATTTTTCTTTCTTCGCCATTTTTAAGCCAAATAGTTGTTTCGACAATTATAGTATTCATTCCAGTTTTGGAAGTAGATTCAACTTTGCATGAAAGACCGCTTTCGCTTGGAGATAATATTAGAGGGAGTTCTTCTCTAACAATTCTCCAAACTGGCTTACTTCCATTAACTGGTACAGCTTCTTTTCTGCTGTTTACAGGAACAATATTTAAAACAACATATTGACTATTTGTTATTGTTAGCATGACAGGGGTCTCCTCTTTGTTATCATAATTATCTACACAAATTTTAAAAGATAATTTTTCCCTTCTTGTTCTTTTTGGCGAAGAAAGAAGAGATTTAAAAATGTAATATATAAATTCAATCATTTTTTGTCTCCATTTAAATTTTATGCAAATTAAAAACAAAAAACTAATTGAATATTCAATTTAAGTCAACTACCCCCGGCTAAAGCCGGGAGCTTGTCATTCCAATTCTAACTAGCTTTTTGCAACTGGTTAGTGGACGACATTAGGCTGATTGATGCAGCCCCTGCTGATGCAATGTTAATTGATCCCACTACATCAGCATGTTCGGTATAGTTGCAACCTGTGCAACAAAATTCACTTTGTGTCTTCCTGTTCTTCTTATCAATTGCTGTGCATTTAGGGCACATCTGTGATGTATAAGCAGGATTCACTATAACAACAGGAACACCAGCTAGTTTTGCTTTATACTGAATGAAAAGCCTTAGCTGGTAGAAACTCCAAGCATTCCTTTTGTCTCTTTGTTTCTTACGGCATTTTTTAACAATTGTCCGCTCTTTAATGCCTTTGAGGTCTTCAAGTGCTATTGCAGAGTTTGTGCTTTTTGCTTTAGAAACAATCTTTTTGCTTATATGATGATTAACATCCTTTCTAAACAACGACTCTCTTTTAGAAATCTTCTTTAGCTTTCTTTTGGCTGATTTAGTTTGCTTCTTTTGTAGGTGCTTTCTTAACTTTGCATACTTTGTTCTTTTGTTTTCCAATTGATTATTATTGTAGAATTCTTTAGTAGAATCTACAGCAATATTAGTTACACCAAGATCAATTCCCAGAATATCAACTGGTTTGTATTCAAGGTCTTCCGGTGTTTCACAAGTAGCATACAAATAAAACTCATTGTTTTTATACAACAAGTCTACTTGTCCTT
>JBIKJV010000349.1:0-6743 GCA_044360755.1 Phycisphaerales bacterium | reverse complement strand
TCTCGGCATCATTGCAGAAGTAAACGTGACGGGGTGATCTGATGTGCGGACCCATGATCGGCCCTGCTTTGGCTATCGCTGGCGCTGGCATGAGTGCTGCGTCTTCCGTGATGGGCGGCGCTGCTCAAAAGCAAATGGCGGACTATCAGGCCAAGGTCGCCAAGATCAACGCGAACGCGGCGATAGCGGAGGGCTTTGCGCAATCCGGCATGACGCGAGACCAGTATCAGGAGGTTGCCTCCAAGCAACGGGCCAATCTAGCCAAGGCTGGCGTAAGGCTCGACTCCGGATCGGCGGTCGCGCTGGCGCTTGAGACACAGCGCCGGGAAGAAGTGGCGGCGGCGGTCGATATTTGGAAGGGCCGCTCGGAGGCCACCAAGTTCAGGAATGCAGCGGCTGGCTTCAAGGCTGAGGGCAAGGCGGCACAGACGGCGGGCATTATGGGCGGGGCTACCAGCTTAATCCGTGGCATTGCTGACATTCCGGGGATTGGGCAGGGCAGGGCTTTGCGTCTTAATCAGGGGATTTACTGATGCGGATTCCGGTTCCTGAGCAGATCAACCCCGGCGTATTGCAGGGAGACCGCCTGTCTATGAACGCGCCGGACGTGTCGGCACCGTGGCGCGCGTTGGCCCCAATGGGTGACGCGGTCAGTGATCTTGGTGCAAAGATCAAGGCGAACCGCGACAAGATGGAAGCCTACAACGCTTCGCTTGCCATGGAACGCTGGAGCAATGATGCGGCAATGGCTTATGAGAAGAACCTGAACGAGGGTGCGCCCGATGGTTCTGACTTCCCGGCCCGTCATGATGAGTATCTGACAAAGTCCTACCAGGCGGCAGCGCGGTCGATCCGCAATCCTGAAGATCAAGCCCGGTTTGCCATTCTTGTGGAAAGCACGCGCGGCAACCATTTGCTGAAGGGTGCCGAGGACGCAAGGCGAAAAGCGGAGGGCTACGTCGTCAGCACCACGACGCAGGGCGTTGCCGAGGCTATGGAGACGGGCAAGATTGGCACGCTCAACCAGTTCAATGACTATTTCGAGAGTGTTGCCTTCCCCAAGCTGGCCAGCGTCATTGATGACCCGATGAAGGTTGAGGCGGAGAGCGACAACATTGCCCGCCTCATGCGCGAGGCTTACCTCGCCAAAGACCCAAGCATTGCGATCTATGCCACGGCCAAGCCTGAAGGCGGCATTTGGACGGGCATGGATGACGCGGAATGGCGGGCGTCACAGCGCGAGGCCATCAAGCGTGATGACGAACGGGTGAAGGCGGAGGCCAAGGCGCGCGAAGAGGAAGCGGTCGCCACGGTGCGCAGTGGCTATGACCTTGTTCTGAGCGGTCAGATTGATCAGGATTGGATTGAGAGCAACCGGGACGCTATGAGCGCGGGGGCATATCGCAACTTCAATGACGCCACGCGGCGCATGTCGGTTGACGGCAAGACGGCAGCAACGGCCTTCGTGCCGCTTTATCAAGCGGCGCTTGGCGAGGCGGACCAAGGTGCAGTGCAAGACGCGGCATTTCAGGCATTTGCCGAGGGCAATCTGTCCATGGTCGATTTTGCCCGCGTACTGACCCGGTCGCGGCAAACGGAGACAGTCGCGGCAGAAAGCCCGTGGGTGGCGGGGGTGCGAAAGTCCATGGCGACCCGCCTTGCCCCGGTTGATGGGAATGACCGGAATTTGTATCAAAAGAGGTTACAGGGAATTGATGTATTAGACGATTGGCTTGCGGCAACTCCGGGTGCTAAACCTGATGAGGTGCAGAAGAAGGCAGACGAGATAGCCAAGCGGTACATTGCGGATTCGGTTTCGGAGATGCGGAAGACCTTGCCGCTTCCGCGTTACGCCAATGTCCCACGGCAGAACATGAACCTTGAGACGATTGGCGTCACTGCCCAAAAGATTGGCGAAGCTTTTAGATTAGGCAAAATCAATTCAGAAGAATTGATCAGAGAGACGGCGAAGCTGCGCAAGTGGGCGAGCTTGTTTGACGAGGAGGCCAAGCTTGCAACCAACTGACCTCAATGCCGATCTTGACGCGCTGACCGACGAGGTTTTGCAGGACGAATATTCTCCTGCTCCGGAGGATTTTCCGCCGCCCGCCCCGGTTGCGCCCGCGCCGGAGCCCGTGCCGTCTGACATGGACCGGACAATCGAGGAGCAGGAAGACGCAAACCTTGAGCCGCTGTTCCGCGCCAATGCGCAGGGCGATGAGGCAGCTTCCAGCCTGAGCTTTCTGTCTTCCTTCATCGGATCCGCGCAAGCGCAGGAATCTGCCCCCGGAAAGGGCGACAAGCTTGCCACGGCGGAGGAACTGAAACAGCAGGTCGAAAAGCCCAAGCGGCTGGTAAAGGACAAGGACGGCGAGATCATCGGGATTGAGACCGTCGATAGCCTTGACGCGGAACCGGAAGAGCCGAAGAACCTTGGAGCGGCTACAGCGGCCCCGGAGGAGGGCGAGGGCGGCGTACTCGACACGGCGGCGGCGGTGGCAGGCGATGTGGCGAAGGGCGCTGTACAGGCCCCGCTGCAAGCCGTGGGTGGCATGATCGACGCCATCAACAATGTCGTGAAGCTTGGCGACATCTTGCAAGAGGCAATTCCGCTTCCCGGAGCGCAGATATTCGACGCCGAAGGGAATTTTGCGCCCGAGTTCCTGTCTGCCGAGGAAGTCACCAAGCGCCGGAAAGAAACCGACCCGAGCCTGTTGCCCACAACGGGGAAAGCGGACACGGTGACGGGCGGGGTTGTCCGTTCGGTTGCGCAGTTCGTGACCGGATATGGCGTTGCCGGCAAGGTGTTCTCGACCCCTGCCGCGTCCACCACGGCATTCTTTTCCCGCGCTTCTGCACAGGGCATGTTCTCAGACTTCGCGGCCTTTGACGCGCATGAGGCCCGCCTGTCTGACATGGTGCAGAGTGTCCCGGCCCTGTCCAATCCCGTCACCGAATACCTGGCGTCTGATCCTGAGGACAGCGAGGCGGAAGGGCGGCTCAAGAATGTGCTGGAGGGCATGATCCCGAACGCGGCTGTTGCGGGCGTCCTGTACGGCGTGCGGGCTATCAAGACGGCAAGGGCGGCAAAGGCTGCCACGGGCGCCCAGACCTATACGCAGGCGGCGGACGCGCTGGCAGAGAACATCCGGGCCACGGGTGAGCTTCCCACGTCCGGCGCGGCTGACCCCATGCGCCTGATCGGTGACAGCAGCCCGGAAGCCCCGCTTGTTCGGCTCAAGACGATTGATGGAATTGAGCCTAAGGATATTGCCAATGCTGGCAAGGAAGTCGCCAGCGACGGCACGACTGTCAAGACGGTTCCCGGCCCCAAAGAAAATATTGGGGACACGTTCTTCAATTTTGCCAAGTTCAACAGCACCGATGACATTGAATCTGTCATGAAAGAGCTGATGAATGCGCGGGCTGATGAAATCAGGATAGCCCAGCGTGGCGTGCAAACAAACATCGAAACTCTAAAAAAGGCCGAAGGCAAATATGATGAAGTCTGGCAAGGACTTCTGACCCGCAAGACGGGCGAGCTAAAGTTCAACGCCGAAGAGCAAACGGCAATGAGGATCATATGGGAGGCGTCCGGCGCTCGCGTTTTAGAAGTGGCGACGCAGGCACAAGCGATGCCTACGCTGGAAAACCTTCTTGCCTTCCGAAAAATGGTCAGCGTGCATGACATGATTCAAAACCATGCAATGGCTGTTCGGACGGAAACCGCTCGCGCGCAACAGGCGTGGAACATCCCTGTTGGTGTTGTGGGCCGTGAGCGCCTTGCGGCAATGCAGAATATCATGCTTCAGCATGGCGGGACGGATTTGAATATTGACCTCGTGCGCAAGTTTGCCGCTTTAGCCGACGAGGTGAAAAACAATCCCGATGCCATGGCCAAGGTGTCCAAGGCGACGGAAAAGACTGCAGGCGCGCGGACCATTAATGCCATTTCCGAGGCATGGATGGGGCTTGGCCTTCTGTCTGGACCGAAGACCCATTTGCGCAACATCATTTCGAACGCGGGGATGATTGCAGCGTCCGTTGCTGACCGTGCCGTTGCCGCGCGTGCGCAAGGCCTGATCGACGACAAGACGGCAGTTGCTCTTGGTGAGGCATCGGCCCAGGTGGCGGGCACCTTCGGCAACGTTAAGAAGGCATGGCTTGACGCCGTTGAAACCTTCAAGACGGGCAAGATGAAGATGGGCATGTCACAGCTCGACACTCCGCCTGAAATGGCAATGCGATCGCTGGACCGGAATACAGTTTTCGGGCGGACAATGTATGCGCTGTCTTATCCGACCGATGTTGTATTCGGCACGCTGCGGGGCACGGACCAGTTTTTCAAGACCTTGAACTTTGAAGGCGAAATGTCGGCTCTCGCTCACCGTTCCGCCGTGCAGGCCGCGCAGGAGGGCAAGATTCCCCGCGACAAGATCGGGGATTATGCAGCAGACTTCCTCGCCAATCCGCCCGAGGCTGTGGTTGCAGACGCCATGGAGAAAGCGGCCTATCGCACGTTCACCAATGAACCCGGCCCGTTGACCCGGTCAATCCTGAATTTTCGGCACGACTTTCCGCTGGCAAGGTTTATTATCCCGTTTGTCAACACTCCGGCGAACGTGTTTCGGACGGCTATCGAGTATTCCCCTATGGCCCCGGTTCTGTCCAAATATAAGGCAGCAATTGAAAAAGGCGGCTCGGAGGCAGCACTCGCCCGTACCCGGCTTGGAATGGGGACGACGGCGCTGTTCGCTGCTGTTGACCTCACCATGTCGGGTAAGATTACGGGCTCTGGACCGGAGCCGGGAACAGCGGAGTATCAGGCTCTGGCGCGCACAGGCTGGCGTCCCTACACGATCCGGATTGGCGACAAGTGGGTGAGCTATCGCGGCATTGATCCATTTTCGACAATGCTCGGAATCGGTGCCGACATTGGCGATTATGTGCGGTATGCGGAAAACGACCTCGACAGTGTAGAAGCTGTAAAGGACATGCTGGCGATTGGTGTGTTCGGGTTTGCCGGGTCGATGCTTGACCGTTCGTTTCTCACGGGCCTTGCCGACGCCATTAGCGCGGCAATTGACCCCGACAGGTACGGCGCGCAATGGGTCGATAGCTTCGCGTCTTCCTTCGTTCCCCGCGCCATTACCGAAGTGCGCAACGCCATCGATCCCACGGTGCGCGATGCGCGGACCATGATGGACGCTTTCAAGGCGCGCATTCCATATATGTCTATGACGGTCCCTGAGCGCCGGGATGAATGGGGCCGCACCAGGTCCATGGAGTCTCAATGGGATTTTCCCCTTGGTGACGGGTTCAATGCTGTGTGGGGTAAGGCATATGATGCCGCGTCACCATTCGCCGTTTCTCAGGTCAACGTCCAGCCGATTGACCGTGAACTGATCCGGCAAGGGTTTGGCGCGGGTGGCGTGCAGCGTGCTATGCGTCTTGACGGCGTGTCCGTCTCGCTGGCCAATCGTGCCGACATTCACAACCGTTATCTCGAACTTCGCGGCCAGTTCAAGCCCTCGCAGCTTGGGAAAGAAGGGCAGAAGCTGAAGGAGCGTTATGGCGACCAGACACTTTTGGACGTCTTGAACGGGATTGTTACCGGAGCGCACCCCTTGGCAGAAGAATACGCCAAAGGATCAGACGGTGAAGGCGGCAGGAAACACCGCATGATCCAGAAGGTTGTCCGTGACTACGGCAAGGCGGCGAAAGACATCCTGTTCAAAGAGTACCCGGAAATTGAGGGCAAGGCCGACGAGAAAAATCAGAAGCGCCGGGACAGGGCCAGTGGCGGCGAGCGCATGGTGAACGACCTACTGCAAATTGATATCCCTGGCAACCCTCCCGTCCCCCAGCCAATGCAATGACGCCAGAGCAACGCAACAAGCTTCTCGGAATCGTTTTTGGCTTCTCGCTTGCGGGGTGCATCCCGTTTCTTGTGGTCTTTCTGTTTGTTGCTGACAACGGGGCGCAAGTATTCGTATATACAATATTCACCTTCATCGTGCTTTTTGTGTTTGTCCGGTCGGCAATATTCCGAATGGCCAGACGTTATCGCTAAACCGAATACAGGAGAATGTCTATGAATCGACCTAAGCCTAGCCCCACCACGGCAGTTGCGGCTGGTGCAGAACTGTTGCAGGCCCGCTGGCTTGGCGAAGAGCTCGCTGAAAAAGTGATTGTTGCGGTCGCTGCTGTGAACGCTACCAGGCCGGACCTTGTGAAGGCTGGCGGCAAGGAAATGGAACTTGCTGAAGGTCTTTCCCTGCTAATGGAGGCGGGGCGGGCGGCTTATCTCGTCGGCATGGCGCATGACAAGCTTCGGGCTGTTCTTAGCCGCAACGGATTTAACGAGCCGACAAATGAGGCGCTGTCCAAGGTTATCGCTGCGAGGCCAACCCCGAAGGGTGGCGGCGGCGGAGGCGGACGCGGGCGCGGCGGGCGTTGATCCCATTCATACCAGACACGGGCGCGACAATCGCATACGCGGTTGCTCTCGCCTGTGTTTGCCTGTTTACGCTTTATCGCAGACCCAAGCTCTGGCCTATCGTTGCTGTTATGGTTCTGAACTGGCTAGGAACGCGGGCTGTTTCTTCTTTTGAACTATCCGGCCTTGTACAGGCTACGGTTGACATCGGTAGCGCCGCCCTTCTGCTGACAGTGCGACAACGCAGCACTATGGTAGTTCTCACAGTAGCGGCGCTGTTCTCTGCAATGGTATTGTTCTCATG
>JBIKJV010000284.1:0-5198 GCA_044360755.1 Phycisphaerales bacterium | reverse complement strand
GGACGAATTCCTTTAATATCCAAAGGCTTTGCCGAACCACGATCTAGAACAAATTTTCCTTCAACCAAACGAAGTGAAGCATTGATTCCATCTATCTTAACAGATGTCTTACCAGAATTGATGAATTTGATTGCTTCCTTAAATACTCCAATCAATTCTTTTCCAGTTGAAGATATGTCAAAAACATGCGCCATGTGGCCCCCGACGCCACCTTCTAGTATAAGAAAAGATTTAAAAGATAACATTACTGTTCCTCTACGGGTTTTATACCGTCGATTGTGAATTCTAATTTATATCCCTTGTCCTTGGTTTTTTTTGATTGTGATATTGCTTCTTTGATAGCATCAGAAATAAGTTTTGGTGTTATTTGTTTCTTCAATTCTTGAGACAATTTATTATTATTTTTAAAATGTTTTAGATAATAATTATTAAGATTTCGATCATTAGGATTGGTTGCTGAATTAATTGTGAACATGACTATTATACTCCAAGAGTATTTATAAAAAAATGAAACGGGAGATTTTACTCTCCCGTTATATAAGCATTATCTAGATAGTCTATTGTCAAAGTACAATTTTTGATTTTGATAGATCCTTTTGTATGAGGATTATCAGGAGTTTCTTTTGTGCTCCATGGTAGAGCACAATCTACATGCTTCACATAATAAGTTTCACCTTTTGCTTTGATCGACCACATTGGAATGGAAGGATCTTCAAGATGTTTCTTATTGAAGTGAAAAATCAAATATTCACACTTAATTTTAGTCTTCTATGTCATATATTCCTCTTTTAATTTGGTGCGCTTGGAGAGAATCGAACTCTCATCTCGAAGGTTTAGAATCTTCTACATTACCATTATGCTACAAGCGCAATATCTTTTACCCAACTTCAATCCAGATACCAATACCATTATCTTGTACTGGCTCTTGGAAAGCATCCTTAGGATTCGTTTCGGCTCCAAGTTCTCCGATAACTTCATAACGGCAGCATCGACCCTTAGAATCATTATAATCTGCAGGAATTGAAACCACATCACGTGGATTAATCTTCAAGATCATAATTCGTTCACCAGAGAAATGCTTTAGATATTCTTCAGAACAGAAATGTAAACCGCTGGAACAAGTTCGATCCTTGTCGTCGTCTACTTTATTTCGTTCCATCTGAACGATCTTGCCTACTGAATTATCGAATGTTCCGCTATGTACGTCTTTATAATCAGAACGGACACGCTTGTAAGCAAGGAAACAACCATCTGAAGTAATAGGCATTTTCCCCTTTTCCAAGAAACCATACAGTTCGTTAACTGCACGCTTCGATGGATTCTTCATTAGATTCTCCATAAATAGAACCATCGGTTCAATTGGAAATCCTTCTTGGAACATAGAAACAATCTTATCTGATAAATAATTAGTGAACTCCTCATCCTTCCAGAAGATCTTGTCACCTTGGATTGAGATATTCCCAGCACCATACTTCAGAATGGCTTTCTTTGGTTCAATGAGATCCTTCACAGTATCCCAATCGCTTGTCTTGATGGCATCTACAATCTTGTTATAAGAAAGATGTTGTTTGTTGATTGTATGAGTCTTCGACCCAATCACAATAATAATGTTAGAACCTTGAATTAAGTAAGGGAACATGTTAACTCCTTTTTCTGATCGTCAATTAAATTAATGTATCCTGCAAATACATCATATCTATTTTTGTCTGTTTCAAACAAATAAGAATCAATATCAACCATATAACGTAATAATGGATATCTATTTAAAATTGTTTGCACTTTAGTTTCTGCCGCCAACTGGAATTCCTTTAATTCTTTATAGATATTATCGTTGGAATATATATTCGCCAACATCATATAGGAATTAATTGAACCTGGTTTGTTGTTTTTCGAATTATTTGTTATATTGAATTCTTGAACAACTTTCTTGAATGGAGAATTATCATTCAATTTATCCAATATATTTTTATTATACTTGAATTTATTGATGCAGTCAATATTCAAATCTGCATAAATTCGATTCTTAATGGATTCTTTTTCGGATTGTAATTTATCGATAATAACACGTTCAATATTTATCCAATTTGGATAATTCGAAAGTGATTCAATATCCCCTTTTCTGATTCCATAAATAGTCATACGTGAACCAATCGGTCCAAAAAAACCACATTCTTTCAATAATTTATAGACTCCTTTAAAGTCAGTAGTGTAATTTGAAATAACATTATACCCAGAAAGAGGAATATAATACATGGTATTCGTCGTGTTATTTAGATCTTGTAATTTACCACATTCTTTCCAAGTATAATTTGGATTGTAATATTTTCTATTATCTTCTTGTATTTTAACAACTGTTACATCTTTGGTTCTCTTTTTCTTTTCCAATTCCGGAAGGGTAGAAACATTTATGATAATATCATCTGGTGGATTACTTATTGACTTGAAGAATTCTTCAAGATTCATATCTTTATCTTTATCGATTTTCTGTAAAAGGATAAATTTCTTTATCTTGTGTCCTGTTTCTAGATTATCGATATATCGTTTACATCTTTCTCCAGCACCAATAGTCGTATCATTAATAATGAACTTGTATTTTGAACATGTTTGATACATATTAATGCCAGAGTTATTTAGATCATATCTTCTAGTTCTTCCAGAATACGAATCCTTTTCGAAAGAATTAATTGAAATATTGAATTCAGAACACTTTTCTCGCGAAATAGAAATTACATTGTAATAGATTTCATGTAAATTATTGTATTTGTTAATTGCGACAACATTTAAGTTATTATTATTTACATATTCTGTCACAGTCATCTTCCAAATAGGAAGAGAATTTTTATTAACTAAGAAATCTGCAAGAAACCAAGAATTATGATTGTGTTGTTTAGCTTGTTCATCTAGAATACAGTACAATGAATCACTTAACTTTTGAAGTTTATTCTTGATTGAAGAAATAGTCAACGGAGTGTAAGCCAAACCTTCTCGAGAAGCTTGGAAATCTAATTCTCCAATATTGAATTCCATTACAAGATTATTGGATAGTAAAGAATGCAGTTTATCCGTTAAATTCGTTTTTGCGTTTGGAACATCAATAGGATAACAGATATTTCCCATCAGAGCTTTACTAGTACCATAACCTCTTGTAGATAATACATGAATTCCTGGTATGATATTCTGTTCTTCGTAATTCTTTTCTCTTTTAACGACGTAATCGAAAGATAATGTATACTCTCTATTACCGGAGATATTTGGTTGTGTCTCGAACCAGATAAATACGTTAGGAGCTTCTGTGACAAACTTAACGATATCGTCTTGGTTATCTACTGAAAATTTAATCTCAACGCCGTTCGGTTCTGTCGTATCAGAAACTCCCATAGACGCAATGGAAGGGATGCCATGTTCATTCACGAACGCACTAAAAATCCAACACTTACCGTTCTTAATCGTAGTGATGCTGAAGTTTTCAGTATAACTGAATGGTGATTTGGAACCAAGTCCAAGTGCACCAACGAATTCATTCGAATGCGTTTTCGTTGATTCGAAATAAGTTGTATAGATAGATTTCACTTGTGTGTCATCTAGACCAGTTCCATAATCACGAATAGAGAACCATGGTTCAATACGATTAGGAAGGTGTACGTCAAACGGAATATCCTTCTTTCCTGCTGCCACATGCGAATCATAAGCATTACAAGAAAGTTCTCGAATAATCGCTTTAATCTTATTTGCATATAAACCAGAACTTAAAATCGAGAATGCTTTCGAAGAATTCTTGATTTTAAATTCATCTGTTCTATCAATAGAAGAAAGAACAACATTATTATCAGGAGAATGTGAAATAATCATTATTAATAACCTTGTCAGTTGTATACAATTATACTACATTGATCAAATAATTCTTTTGTAAATTGATTTCTTTATCATATTTTTAGTTAGACCCAGACCTAGACCCAGACCTAGACCTAGACCAAGACCCAGACTCAGACCCAGACCAAGACCAAGACCCAGACCCAGACCAAGACCTAGACCCAGACCAAGACTCAGACCAAGACCAAGACCAAGACCAAGACCCAGACTCAGACCAAGACCTAGACCCAGACTCAGACCCAGACCTAGACCAAATAATTCTTTTGTAAATTGATTTCTTTATCATATTTTTAGTTAGACCCAGACCTAAACCTAAACCTAGACCTAGACCCAGACCTAAACCTAGACCTAGACCTAGACCCAGACCCAGACCTAGACCAAGACTCAGACCAAGACCTAGACCAAGACCCAGACTCAGACCTAGACTCAGACCCAGACCAAGACCAAGACTCAGACCTAGACTCAGACCCAGACCTAGACCCAGACCTAGACCAAGACCCAATATTTCTTTTGTAAATTGATTTCTTTATCATATTTTTAGTTAGACCTAGACCAAGACCAAGACCTAGACCAAGACTCAGACCTAGACTCAGACCTAGACCTAGACTCAGACCTAGACCTAGACTCAGACCAAGACCCAGACCAAGACCCAGACCAAGACCAAGACCTAGACCCAGACCAAGACCTAGACCCAATATTTCTTTTGTAAATTGATTTCTTCATGATGTAGGAGTCCAAGTTGCTACCGACCAACCAGATGAATTAGAACCAGATCTAGATGCAATATTTTTACAAGTTCTCTTGTAAACATATTTTTCATAGAACAAATAAAAGGATGGGGGATTTTAAATCCCCCATCACTTAACCCTTCTTGCCGATGCCGAAAGACTCAATCGCAGAAGTCTGGATATACCAAGACTTGGTAGGAAGACTCTGAGCGTCCTTGTACTTCGCATCGCTGAACGGACCAGTCTCATAAACAATCTTCGCATCGTCTAGAAGGACACATGTATCGTTCACTCCAGTGAGTGTACCAGCATAGATGTAGTTCGCACAGAACAACATCACATGCTCACCTAGAAGGGCAACCAAACCTTCGCCCTGTACTTCTGTAAGAATCTTCTTCATAATTATTTCTCCTTAGAATTATTTTACTAAATTGCGGTTTAGTCGTCAATCAAAATTAACTGCGACCATAAATTTCAGCAATACCACAACACCAAACAAAACAACTTACTTCGTCCCGCCATAATAATATCGTCTCGTGTCATCAGGCTGTTCTTTGTATCCACAAATCTTTCCGTCTTTGACATTATTATATCCCTTGT
>JBIKJV010000035.1:0-20565 GCA_044360755.1 Phycisphaerales bacterium | reverse complement strand
CGATCGGCTGGATCAGCTGACGTGCGCCGGGACCGCCGCGGCGGCCCCCTGCCCAAGCGCCGCGCGCGCGACCAGGCGGTCGTCGAACGGGCGCTTCTCGGTGCCGATGATCTGGTAGTCCTCGTGGCCCTTGCCGGCGATGAGCACGATGTCGCCGGGGCGCGCCTCGGCGACGGCCTGCTCGATGGCGCGGGCGCGGTCCACCTGGCGCGTGAACGGCGCGGCGGTGCCGTCGGGGCGGCCCGCGATCACCTGGTCGATGATCGACTCGGGGTTCTCGGTGCGCGGGTTGTCGCTGGTGACGATGACGCGGTCGGAGTGCTCGCACGCGACACGCATCATGCGCGGGCGCTTGGTGGCGTCGCGGTCGCCGCCGCAGCCGAAGACCGTCACCAGCCGGCCGCCGGGGCCGACCAGCGGGCGCAGCGCGGTCAGGACGTTGAGCAGCGCGTCATCAGTGTGGGCGTAGTCGACCAGTACGGCGAAGGGGTCGTCCGGCGTCGTGACCGGCTCCAGGCGCCCGGGCGGCGCGGTGCAGGTGCCCAGCGCGTGGGCGATCGCCGCGGCGGGCACGCCGATCGCATACGCGGCAGCCGCGGCCTGCAGGGCGTTCATCGCGTTGTGGCGGCCGACGATCGGCAGCTTCACGCGGACGCCGCCCCACGGGCCGGTGAACGTCGTGTCCTGCCAGCCCAGGCGGCTGGCGTGGATGGTGGCGGTGCAGTCGGCGCCGGCCACGGGCGGCTGGGCGTCGGTGCCGACGCTGCAGCGCAGGACGCGCGCGCGGTTGCCTTCCAGCATGCGCGCGTGCCACGGGTCGTCGGCGTTCACGATCGCGGTGCCGTCGGGCGGCAGCATCGTGAAGAGCTTCGCCTTCGCGGCCGCGTAGGCGTCCATCGTCTTGTGGTAGTCCAGGTGGTCGCCGGTCAGGTTGCTGAAGACGGCCACCTTGAAGGCGATCGCGTCGGCGCGGCCCTGGTCCAGCGCGTGGCTCGAGACCTCCATCGCGCACGCGGTGCAGCCGTTGCGGACCATGCGTCCCAGCGCGCCGGCCAGCTCGATGCCGCCGGGCGTGGTCAGGTTGGCGGGCTCGGCGACGGCGCCGTCGTCGATCACGACGGTGCCGATCACGCCGCAACGCTCCCCTGCCGCGCGGACGAACTGCTGCACCAGGAACGCCATCGTCGTCTTGCCGTTGGTGCCGGTGACGCCGACCATGCGGAGCCACTCGGCGGGATTGCCTTCCAGGCGGTCGGCCAGGCGCGCGGCCAAGCGCACCAGGTCGGTGCCGTCCTTCGCGCGGACGCGGATGACGTGGCTGGCGGTGGCGTCACCGGCGCAGGGGTCGTCGCCCACGTGGACGATGGCGACCGCGCCCTTCGCGACGGCGTCCGCGACGAACGCGCGGCCGTCAGCCTTGGCGCCGGGGCGTGCGACGAACAACGTGCCGGGCTGGACGCGTCGGCTGTCGTCGGCGACGTGGTGGATCTCGCAGGCGATCGAGCGCGGGTCCGCGGGCAGCGCGACCAGGCGCGCGCAGAGGTCGGTCAACTTCATGGGGGCAGTCCTTTGCCGGGGGAAGCGAACGGCTGGTGAGGATATCGGCACGGCGAAATGGGGTTCGGGATATCCCGGGGTGGTTTTTGGGGCGGGCACGGAAAGGCAGCTGGTCGCCATGCGCGCGGACCAGAGGGGGCCTCAGTCGCTCAGACACTTCCCCGCCGGCGCAATGGCGCCGCCGGGGACAACTCGCTTGATGAGGCCCCCTCCGGTCCGTGCTCGGCTCTGGGCGCCTGCCGACATGTCGTCGCGCCGCAATGGCGGCACGACGAAGGGCGATCCGAACGTCCGCCTGTGAGCGCAGCGAAAGGCGCGGCAATTCGCCCGTGCGTCAAGCGCTCCATGCGAATTCTCCCGCCCCGCTCCCCGCCCGGCCGATGAACCCCGCGCGGTCGGAGACCGCACCTGCACCACCGTGGGTCCACGGGCGCTGGAGCGCCTGCACGGGTCGGGGCGGGGAAACCAGGAGGGTTCGCATGTCCGCATCGGAATCGGCATCGGGGTCCACGTCGCGCGGCGCGACGCGGTGGGTCGCATCAAACGGGTTCGGGATGTTCGTGCTGGGGATCGCCCTGGCGCTGGGCGGGGCGTTCGCGTCGCAGAGCCTGGCGCGGGCGATCGTCGCCAGCCGCAACGCCAGCAGCATCAAGGTGAAGGGCTCGGCCAGCGTCGACCTGCAGGCCGACCGCGCCCGCTGGGGCGCCACGGTCACGGCACGCGGCGCCACACTGCAGTCCGCGTACCAGCAACTGGGCGCCGGGATGGCCGGGCTGCAGGGCTTCGTCACGAAGGTCGGCTTCACCGACAAGGAGTGGACCACCTCGGCGGTCCGCACCTCGACCGTCATGAAGAAGGACGCCAAGGGCACCGCCACCAACACCGTGGAGCGCTATGAGCTGACCCAGGCCGTCCTGGTGACCAGCGACAAGGTGAACGCCGTCTACGAGGCCGCGCGCGGCGTCACCGAGTTGATCAAGGACGGCACCGACGTCACGAGCGGCACGCCCGAGTACACGATCTCCACCATCGAGGACGCGAAGGTCAAGCTCCTGGACCAGGCCACCCGCAGCGCCATGGACCGCGCGCGCACGCTGGCCGACGGCAGCGGCAGCGCGGTGGGCGCGCTGCTGAACGCCAGCCAGGGCGTGATCCAGATCGTGAGCCGCGGCTCGACCAGCGGCGGGGACTACGGCGAGTACGACACATCCACCATCGACAAGACGATGCGCGTGGTCGTGAGCCTGGAGTACGCGGTCAGATGATGCGGCACCGCATCGTCACGCCCGCCGAATGCCGCCGCATGCCGTGGCGCAACGGGTTGGGTACCACGCTCGAGATCGCGACCGACGCCGCCGCGCCCGACGCGCCGTGGTCGTGGCGGTTCTCGATCGCCGACGTCCCCGCGCGCGCCGCGTTCAGCGCGTTCGCGGGGTTCGACCGCTGGCTGCTCTGCCGCGAGGGCGCGGGGATGCGCGTGGCGTTCGGCGACCAGCCCGAAGAGCCCGTGCCGCACGCCAACGCTCCCGGCCCCGCGCTCGCCTTCCGCGGCGAGGACCCGGCCATCGGCGAACCGCTCGGCCCCGGCGTACGCGACCTCAACCTCTTCGCGGCGCGCGACCGCTGGACCGGCGAACTGGCCGTCGCCACGCCCGGCGCCGCCCTGCCGCTGGCCGATGTGCTGCTGGTGCACGCGCTCGCCGCGGCGCGCGTGCGGCTGGGCGGCGCCGAGCACGCGCTGGGGCCCGGCGACACGCTGGTCGCGCTGGGCGCGGGCGCGCTCGAGCTGCCCCGCGAGGGCCCCGCCCTGCCGGTCGCGCGGCTGCATCGGCGGGGGTAATCTCCCCCTCCTTCCGCAGGACCCCACCGTGGCCGTCACCCGAGACCAAGTCGCCGACGCCGTGCGCACGATCATCCGCACCGACCTCAAGTTCGAGGGGATGGACCTCCCCGACGACCTGGAGCTGGTGGGGAACGGCCTTGGACTGGACTCGCTGGACCTCCTGATGATCGTCACGGGGATCGAGAAGCGGTTCCAGCACCGCATCCCGCAGAAGAAGCTGAACCGGGACACGATGGGCACCGTGGGGCGCTTCGTCGACTTCGCGCACGCGGAACTGGTGGCCGCCGGGAAGTGACGCCGATGGACGCCGCCGCCGACCACGCCCACGACCCGACGATCGCACGGCTGCCGCACCGTCCGCCGTTCCTCTTCGTCGACGAGATCGTGGCCAACGAGGGCGGCACCGCGCACTGCGCGTGGAACGTCCGCGGCACCGAGGACTTCCTGCGCGGCCACTTCCCCGGCCGACCGCTGGTGCCCGGCGTGCTGATCACCGAGGCGCTGGCGCAGACCGCGGGCCTGGCCGTCGCGGGCGTGCGCACCACCGCCACGGGCGGCGGCATGCTGGTGCAGGTGGACGTGCGCTTCCGCAAGCCGGTGGTGCCGCCCGCGCGCCTGGAGCTGCACGCCACGGAAGCCGGTGGCCTGGGCGTGCTGACGCGGTTCAAGGTCGAGGCGATCGTCGCCGGCGAACGCGTGGCCGACGGCACCATCGTGCTGGCGATCCTGGAAGACCCGCCGCCGGACGCGGACGGCGCCTGACGCGCTCACCTCAGCGCATTCCCCGCCACCCGCGCCAGCCCGCGCACGAACGCGCTTGGGCCCGGGCAGAGCCGCGCGCACGCGGCATCGAACGCCGCGGCCACCGCGTCCACCTGCGCATCGTCGATCACCAGCGGCGGCGTGAACTTCAGCAGGTCCGACCGCCCGCCCGTCACCTGGCACAGGACGCGGCCCTCGCCGAACAGGTCCATCACGAAGGCCTGCCCGAACAGCAGCCCCTCCAGCGCGCCCACCGCCGGCAGCGCCGCGATCCACCGCTCGGCGGCGCTGCGCGAAAGCGGCACGCCCAGCATCAGCCCGCGCCCGCGCACCGCGCCGCCCGCGCCGTGCGCGCGCAAGCTGGTCTCGAAGGCGCTGCGCAGGCGCTCGCCCTGACGCGCCGCGCGCTGGGAGAGCCGCTCGGCGTCGTGCACCTCCAGCACCGTCAGCGCGGCAACCATGGCCAGCGTGCCTTCCTGGAAGGTGGATGCATGCACGAACGCGCGCGCCATGCTGCCGAAGGTCTGCTTCCACAGGTCGGCGCGCACCATCGCGACGCCCACGGGCACGAACCCGCCCGAGAGCGCCTTCGAGAGCACCACCATGTCGGGCTCGCAGCCCGGGTGCGCGTCCACCGCCAGGAAGCTGCCGGTGCGGCCGACGCCGGTCTGCACCTCGTCCAGCACCAGCAGCGTGCCGTGCGCGCGGCACAGGCGCGCGGCCTCGGCCAGGTAGCCGGGCGCGGCCTCGATGCAGGTCTTGCCCTGCACCGGTTCCACCACGAACGCCGCATGCCGGCGCGAGGCCAGCGCGGCCTCCAGCGCGGGCAGGTCGTTGAACGGCACGATGGCGTGCTCGCCCAAGTCGCCGAAGCCGTCGCGCAGGTCGTCGCAGCCGTTGGCGGCCAGCGCGCCCAGCGTCAGGCCGTGGAACCCGCGCTCGCAGCCGATCACTCCGCTGCGGCCGGTGGCGCGGCGCGCGAACTTCAGCGCGGCCTCGATCGCCTCGGTGCCGGAGTTGGCGAAGAACGCGTGCGGGAGGTCGCCGGGCATGCGCGCCGCCAGGCGGGCGGCCAGCAGCGCGGCCAGGCCGTTCGCCTCGAACCGCACCCAGTTGGGGTGGCCCGAAGCCAGCGCGTCGGTCAGTGCCCGCACGACCGCCGGGTGGCCGCGGCCCAGCGCATGCACCGCGAAGCCGCCGACGCAGTCCAGGAACCGCTCGCCGCGGTCGTCCTCCAGCCAGCAGCCCTCGCCGCGCACCCAGCGGCGGTCCATGCCGGTGACGCGCAGCAGCTGCATCAGCCTGGGGTTCAGGTGGCGCGACGCGTTCCCCGCCGCGTCAAGCGACGCAAGGTCCAGCAGGTCGGCGAAGGAAGGAATGCTGCCCACGGCGGGCCTTTACGATAGCCGGATGCGGACGATCGCCATCGTGCCCACCTACCAGAACGCCGGCACCCTGCCGCGCGTGCTGGCCGACCTGGAAGCGCAGGGCTTCCCGGTGCTGGCCGTGGACGATGGCTCCACCGACGGCACCGGCGCGCTGCTGCACGCGTGGGCCGCCGCGGCGCCAGAGCGGCACGTCGAAGCGATCGGCACCAACGCCGGCAAGGGCCGTGCGCTGGAGCGCGGGCTGGCGCGTGCGCGCGCGCTGGGCTTCGCGCGGGCGGTCACCGTGGACGCCGACGGCCAGCACCTGGCCGCCGACGCACGCCGCGTGGCCGACGCGCACGCGGACGGCCTGACCGTCGGCGCGCGCGCCGAGCAGGTGGACGGCTACCCCGCGCGCAGCCTGTTCGGCCGTCGGCTGTGGGCGATGGGCGTGCGCGCGCTCACCGGCCTGGGCGTGCCCGACCCGATCTGCGGCCTGCGCGCCTACCCGCTGGACGGCCCTGCCGCCGCGATCCGCTGCCGCGCGGGCCGCTTCGCGTGGGAAGAGGAATGGCTGGTGCGCGCCGCGTGGGCGGGGATCCCCGTGCGGTGGGAGTCGATCACCACCATCTACCTGCCGCCCGGCCAGCGCGTCAGCCACTGGGCGTGGCACGACTGGCTGCGCAACGTCGGCGCATGGATGCTGCTGGCGGCCGAACGCCTGCTGCCATGGACGGGACCCTGGCAGCCCGATGCGCTGCAGCCGCTCGCGGTGCCGGATCGATCGACACAGTGGCTGGCGTGGACCGCGTTCGTCGTGGCCGCCGCGATCGGCGCCGCCGGCGGCGCGTTCGGCCCGAACGGCCTGATGGCGGTGGTCACGCTGGTGGTGCTGCTGGCGGTGCGCTGGCACGTGAAGCCGTGGTTCGCGGCGCGCGCGGCGCTGATCGGGTGGCTGGTGGTGGCGGCGGGGATGCTGATCCGCGCCCGCGGGGCCTAGGCCCCCTCTCTCCGCACCCCGCGATAGCAACTGAACACGCCGAGCTCCAGCCCGTGGCGCGCGCCGGCGAAGCCGGCGGCTTCCAGCGCGGCCACGATGCGCTCGGGGCGCACCGCCGCGTCGATCGTCTGGGCCCAGTACTGCATCATCGGGAACGTCGCGGGCCGCAGGCTGGCGACCACGCCCACCGCGGGCACCACCCAGTGCATGCCGGCGCGGAAGGCTGCGCGCGGAAGGCCGCGCTCGGGGCTGGTCACCTCGAAGATGACGATGCGCCCGCCCGGACGCAGCACGCGGCGCGCTTCGCGGAAGGCGGTCGCTAGGTCCTCGACGTGCCGCAGCATGTAGCTCATCGAGACCAGGTCGAACGTCGCGTCGGGGAAAGGCAGGTGCTCGGCGCGGCCGACGACGGTCTCGCGCACGCCACGGCGGCGGGCGACCTCGAGCATGCCGGTGCTGGGGTCCAGCGCGACGGTACGGCCTGTGGGGCCGACGATCTGCTGGCTGAGCGCCGCGCACAGGCCGGTGCCGCTGCCGACGTCCAGGTGCGCGCGGCCGGGCCCGAGCCCGCCCACCTTCACCAGCATGCGGCGGCGGTACCAGCGGCCGACGCGCAGGAAGGCGGCGCCGCTCGAGTGGTCGTAGCCCTTCGCGGTGGTGTCGAAGAGTTCCTTCGTGAAGGCTTCACGCGCGGCGCGGTCCTGCAGGCCGGCAGGCCGCTGGGTGACGGGCGGCATGGCGTCGGGCGCGGGCGGCGCGGCGGCGGGCAGCGCCGTAGCCGCGGCCACCGCACCCCCCTGCACCGTGCGCAGGATCTTGCCGGACGGCGTCCGCGGCAGGCGCTCGACGAATTCGAACGCGCGCGGCACGGCGTGCGCGGGCACGGCCGCGGCCAGGAACTGCCGCAGCGCCGCGGAGTCGGGCCTCCGCGCGGGGTCGCGCAGCTCGACGTGCGCGGCGACGCGGTTCACGGTGTCCGTCACGGCGCTGGCAAAGACGATCGCTGCGCGCACGTCGGGGTGCGCTTCGAGCGCCTGCTCCACCTCGACCGGGTTGACCTTGAGCCCCGCCACGTCGAACACCAGCTTGATGCGCCCGGTCACGCGCAGCCCGCCGTCCGCGGCGTGCACGCCCAGGTCACCCATCCGCACGAAGCCGTCCACCGCGATCGGCTGCACCCGGCCGCCGGGGCCCAGCACGCCGTCGGCCATCGCGTCGCTGCGGACGGCCAGTTCGCCCTCGCCGCCCTCCGGCACGTCGACGAGCGCCCCAGCCAGCGGGTCGACCACGCGCACCTGGACGCCGGGCACGCAGCGCCCGCCGGCGCCGCGGTCCAGCCAGATCGTGCCAACCTCGGTGGCGCCGTAGAGATCGACCAGCGGCACGCCGTACGCGGCTTCGAACGCGCGGCGCACGCGCGCGGGGAGCGGTGCGCCGGCGACCGTCGCCTGCCGCAGCGCGGGCGCGGGCACGCGCGCCTCGGCCAGCGCGTCGGCGGTGGCGGGCACCAGCAGCACGGTGGACGCGCCGGCGGCCAGCGCGTCGGCCACGCCGTCCACGGTGAAGGACGGCAGCACGCGCACGCATGCCCCGGCCGCCAGCGGCGCTAGGAACGCGTGCTCCACACCATAGGCGTGCGACATGGGCAGGCACGACGCGACGACGTCGCCGCCGCAAACCGTGCCCTCGGCCACCAGCGTCGCGGCGACGCGATCGACGGCGCCCGCGCCGCGCGCCACCAGCCGCGGGTGGCCCGTGGTGCCGGACGAGACCAGCACCAGGCCGCACGCCGGCACAGGTGCCGCGCCGGCACCCGCCGCCCGGCCGGCGGCCGCTTCCTCGCATCCCTGCACGGCGGCCCAGTTGGCGGCATCGATCCGCGGCGCGCCGGGCACGGATTCGCGCACCAGGCGTTCGGCCGTCGCGCTGGGCTGCGCGGGCAGCAGCACCGGCGTCACGCCCGCGCGCCACGCGCCCAGCACCGCCATCCACAGGCCGGCGCCCGAGGGCAGCGCGACCGTCACGTGCGTCGGACGTTCACCGCCGGCCACGCCGGCCAGCCACGCCTCGACGCGCGCCGCACCGCGGTGGATGGCCGCCCACGGCCGCACGGTGCCGTCGGCATCGATCACCGCCGTGTCGCGTGGCCGTTCGGCCGCGTGGCGGTCCAGGGCGTTCAGGAGTTCGCGCATGCGGCGGCAGTGGCGGCGGTCGCCGCGGCGGGCGGGCTCGAAAGCCGCAGGCGGAACGGGCGCACGCGCGCCGCAACGGGCCGCCGGCGCTGCACCGCGCACAGCGCCTGCAGCGCGCGGCAGCGGACGCCGACGCCGAACGGGACGGAATCGAACTCGCCGGCCAGGAGCGTCACGAACGCGCGCTCAAGCTGCTTCGTGCGCTTGGGCGAGAACAGCAGGTCGCGGAACGCCGGGTCGTAGAAGCCCTCGACCAGGCTGAACGCGCGGTTGATGACGCGCGTGCCCCACGCCTGGTAGCGGTCGCGCTCGGTGGCGGCGCGCGCGCCCTGCGACATGCGGATCACGCCGGCCGCGGCCTGCTCGGCGGCCAGCAGGCCCATCGTCAGGCCGGTCGACCACACGGGGTCCAGGAACGCGGCCGCGTCGCCCACCAGGAAGTGGCCCGGGCCCGCGAACGGGTCGCAGCGGTAGGTGAAGTCGCTGATGACGCGGTTCTCCTCGGGCCCGACCGCGTTCGCCATGCGTTCGCGCAGGACGGGCGTGCGCTCGACCGCCCAGCGGAAGCGCCGCTCGGCGGGGACGTCCAGGTTGCGGTGCAGCGATTCGCGCGCCACGAAGCCCACGCTGGTGCGCGTGTCGTCCAGCGGGATCAGCCAGAACCAGCCTTCTTCCGCGATGGTCAGGCCGAAGCAGTTGGCGGACGGCCCGTCGGGGCGCTTGACGCCCGTGAAGTGCTCGAAATACGCCACGTTCCGCAGGAAGCTGTGGTAGCGGCGCTGCTCGCGCAGGCGCCCCACCGCCGTGGCCTGGCCGCTGGCGTCGATCAGCCACTTGGCGCGCACCGGGCCGGCGTCGGTCAGCACCTCGACGTCTCCGTCCTCCAGGCGCACGATCTCCTTGATGGCGCAGTTCGTGCGCACCTCGGCGCCCGACTCGCGCGCGACGTCCATGAGCATCGCGTCCAGGTGGATGCGCGCCATGTTGAAGGCTTCCTTGTCGCCGTTGCCGTAGACGTCGCGGAAGAAGAAGCGCTGCGGGCCGTGGCGCCAGTCGCCCTGCGTGATCTCGACGCCCAGCTTGCGCGCGTGCGGCAGCGCCAGGCAGCGGTCCAGCACGCCCAGCCGGCGGAACGCGCGCTTGGTGCGCGGCAGGAAGCTCTCGCCGATGCGGAAGCGCGGGAACTCGCCGCGGTCGATGACCAGGACGTCCAGTCCCGCGCGGGCCATCTCGATCGCGGCGGCGCTGCCGGCGGGTCCCGCACCGACCACCAGGCAATCGCGCACCTCAGGCGGCATCGGCCACTCCTTCGATCTCGACCAGCAGGTCCGCGCGGCAGAGCGGCGCGTGCAGCACGCGCTCCAGCTCGCCCGGGAAGCTGCGTTCGCCCCACGCGCGCACGGCGTCCAGGTGCGCTGCGTCGCGGACGTAGGCCTGGAGCGACCGCCACGGCCCGCGCGCGCCGCCCGCGGCGGCCAGGGCGTCCAGGTTGCGGAGCGTCTCGGCGCACTGCGCGTCCAGGTCGCCGGGGTGCATCGACGCTTCACCCACCACCGACGCGGTGCCCGAGGCGATCAGCGTGCCGCCCACGGACATCGCACGCGTGAAGGCAGGCGGCACCGGGCCGTAGCGGTCCGAATAGAGCCACGCCGGCCGCTGGCGGGGGTTCTCGATGGGCGCCAGCGTGCCGGGCACCCAGAGCGCATGCACCACCAGGTTCGCGCCCGCATGGCCCACGCACGTGCCGGCGGGGATCACGCGGATGCGTTCGCTCATGGCGCGGTAGGCGGCGGTGCGGCCGGCGTTGAAGCGCATGTAGCGCTCCAAGGCCTCGCCGTCGTGGTCGGTGGGGCGCGGCAGGAAGCCCCAGACGCGCGCGGGGGCGCCGGGCAGCGCATCCAGCGCCTGCGCGAAGGCGTCCTGCGCCAGGCGGCTGAGCGCCGGACCGACGATGCCGTCCGCGGGCAGGCTGACGGACGCGATGCGCGCGCCGCCTTCGACCACCGTACGCACCCAGCCGGCGAGGTCGGTCCGCGGATCGCCGACGGCGGCCCAGCGGGTATCGACGGTGCGGTGCGTGGTGTGCGGGTGGCCCGAGGCTTTCATCGGCCTGCGCATCCTAGCCAACAAGGCCCTGGATTCCCGCGGCGGAATCGGGTTCGAACGCGACGGACCACGCCGCGCCGTGCGGGTCCAGGTCGACGACGTGCGCGGGCGCGGCGGCGTCCGCTTCCGTGCCCGTGCCTGCGCCGCGAGCCACGTCGAGCGCGGCGCAGCCGATCACGGCCAGCGCGCCAGCCGCGCCGATCTCGGCGGCCAGCACCGCCCGTGCACCGGCGTCCACCGCGGCGCGGTCGAAGGGCGACGCCGACGTCCACGCATGACCGGGGGCAGCGGGCAACGCCGCGCGGGCGCCGGCGGGGTCCAGCGGCGCCGTGCGGCCGACCGGCGCGTGCAGGCGCATGCCCGTGCATGCCCCGGTGCCGGCGCTGCCCGCATCATCGGCCGTCAGCAGCCACGCCACCGCGGCCGAGGCCAGGGGCACCGGCGCGCCCGCGCAGCGTGCCAGCACGCGTTCGACGATCGGGTGCGCTTCCTCCGCGCCGACCACGATCGCCCGCGTCCATTCGCCGGAGCGGATGCGCGCACAGGCCAGGGCCAGAGACTCGAGCCCCGCGGTGCGGCGGCCGATCACGCTGATGCACGCGGCGCGCACGCCGAATCCCAGCGAGACCTGCGCGCTGCCGATGTTCGGGACGCTCTCGGCGAAAAGCATCGGGTTGGCCAGATCGATGCCCGAGCGAAGCAGATCGCGGTAGTAGCGCTCGGTGAAGTCCGCGGCGCCGCACCAGTTGGCAGCCACCACGGGGGTTTCGCGCAGGTCGTCGGCGGAGAGCGCGGCACGGTTGGCCATGTCGCGCACGGCGGCAAGCATGAGCCGAGGCAGGAGCGCGATGCGCCGCGTACGAGCGCGGTCCAGGAGCGGCGCCAGGACGGCATCTTCCATGGGACCGGCGAAGCCCGCGCGCGCGTCGGCCAGTGCGGCGATCCCGACGCCCGCGGGCGAGACCGCGCCGATCGCCGTCAGCCGCACGGTGCGCGCGGCAGGCACGGACACGCGCGGTGCCACGTCCGCGCCGCCGCCCCACCGCACACGGACGGCCGCGTTCGCGCCGCCAAAGCCCGCGGCCAGCGCGACGACGTCGCCCGGCGCACCGGCCTGCGCGGAACCTTCGAGCAGCGCGAGCGACGGGAACGCCGCGCGGTCGCGGCCGCGGCCGGCGCTGGTGGGCACCACGCCGCGCGCGGCGCAGGCCAGGACGGCCGCCAGCTCCAGCGCGCCGGCCGCACCCAGCGGGTGGCCGAAGCGCCCCTTCAGCGCCACGACGGGCAGCGCCGGCAGGCGCTCGCCAAGCAGCCCCAGGTACGCCGCGTGCTCGGCGCCGTCGTTCCCCGGCGTGCCGGTGGCATGCGCCACCAGCAACTCGGGCACGCGGTCGGCCACGCCCACGGCACGCAGCACCCGCGCGGCGCCGTCGCCCTCCGGGTGCGGCTGCGTCAGGTGATGCGCGTCGCTTGATTCCGCGGCGGCCGTCACGGTGGCCAGCACCGCGCCGCCGTCACGCGCGGCGTCCGGCGCGCGGCGCAGCACGAAGAGTGCCACGCCCTCGCCCAGCTTCATGCCCTCACGGTCCGCGGCGAACGGACTGAGCGGCCCCGTGGCCACCAGCTGCAGCGCGGCGAATCCGCCGTAGGCGAATTCCGAGATCGGGTCGTAGCCGCCGGCGATCACCGCATCGACGTCCCCGGCGCGCAGCAGCGTGCACGCGTGCGAGATCGCCGCCAGCGCGGACGCGCACGCGCACGAGACCGATACCGTCGGCCCCGTGAGCGGCAGCCCGCACAGCGCATGCGCCAGCACCGCCGAGGCCGACGTGCGCGCGAACGCGCGGTCGGCGCGCACGGCATCGCCGTCCTCGTCGGCGCGCATGCCGTCGCCGCAGTGGCGCATGCCGGCAAGCGTGGTGCCCACCACCATGCCCCACCGCGCAGGGCGCGCGGCCATGTCGGCGCGGTCGGCGGGGTCCAGCAGGTCGTCGATCGTGCGCCGCAGCAGCACCTCGGCGCGCGCGGAGCCCGCCACGCCGTCGCCCGGCTCGGGCACCTGGCCGGCGCCGGCCTCCACCGCGGGGCGCTGCTCCAGCGCGTCGGGCGCGCGGATGCCAACCTCGCCGCGCGCCAGTGCGTCGGCGATGGCGTCCAGGCCGGTGCCCAGCGCGCCGCGCGCCGCCATGCGGGTGATAACGATTCCGGTGCTCATGCGTCGGCGTCCCGCCCCAGCCAGGCGGCCACGAACAGCATCGCGCATGCCCAGCCGGCAAGCAAGCCCAGGAGGGCCGGCACGCCCGCCGCGCCGAAAACCGCCCCGCCCCGCAGCGCCGCGCCACAGGCCTCGATCGCCCACGCCGTGAAGATCCACCGCGAAGGCGCCGCCAGCATGGGCGGCATCAGCGCCAGCGGCACCATGCTGCCGCCCAGCCCGGAGAGGACCAGCGTCACCACCGGCGAGACCGCCGCGAAGCGCGCGCGCGTCCGGCACGCCGCCGCCAGCGCGACCACGGTGGCGGCGATCGCCAGGGCCGACACCACCACGCCCGCCGCCAAGATGAGCGGCGCCGCCGGCACCACCCCGAACGCCGCGGCCGCGAAGGCGAAGGTCCACGCCAGCTGTGCCGCCGCGATCGCGGCGTACGCCAGCGTGCGCGCTGCCACGCGCGCCAGGCGGCCGATCCGCAGGCTGCGCAGCCGGTCGCCGAACCCCGTCCCCTCGTCCGCCAGCCCGCGCAGCGCCAGCGAAGAGCACGAGAACAGCGCGAACATCACCGCGATCCCCGCCGCGCTGGCACCCAGCAGCGTGCCGCCCACCGTGCGGTCCTCGATCGCGACCGCCGCGCCGCCGGCGCGGAACGCGTCGGCCGCCGAGGCGCGCACCAGTTCGCGCACCGCGTCGCCCACGCCGGGCAGCGGCGCGTCCGAACGGATCGCCGCGCGCGGCTCGGCGGCGGTGAACCGCTCGTCAAGCAGCACGAACGCATCCGGCCGGCCGTCGGGCACCTGCGCGGCGTCCGTCCACACGCGGATCCGCCCGTGGTCCTGCGCGGCCATCGCCTGCGCCAGGCGCGCGGCATCGGCGTTGCCGGCCGGCGCCACCACGACCACGTCGAACGCGATGCCGTCGGGGGCGTCCAGGTGCCGGAAGAACACCGCAAAGAGCGAGAAGAACGCGACCGGCGCCACGAACGCCAGCAGCAGCGCGCCGCGGTCGGCCGCGAACGCCCGGAGCATCGCGCGGAGCAACGCGGTCACGGCAGCGTCCCCCCCAGGTCCATGAATGCCAGCCACTCGGAGGGCTGCGCACGGATGCGGTGCTCCATCGCGGCCACCAGCGCACGCTGCGCCGGATGCCTGGGGACCTCGCGCAGCGCCAGCGCGCCCGGTGCAACCTCGATCGGCGGGTCCGCGATCACGTGCAGCCCGTCCGGCGTGCGCACGCAGAAGGTCGGCACGATCGGCGCGCCCGCCGACGCCGCCAGACGCACCGGGCCGGCGGGGAGCTGTGCATCGCGCAGGCCCAGGAACGGCATCGACGCGCCGCGCTGGCCGGGCATCGTGCGGTCGGCGTGCAGCACCACCACTTCGTCGGCGTGCAGCGCGGCTTGCAACCCGGCCCAGGCCGCGACGCCGTCGGTGATCGGGTGCTCGACGACGCCCAGCCGCCGGCGCAGCGCGCTGCGCGCCCGCTCGAAGCGCGGCGACGCATCGGGGTGGTACAGGACGTGCACCCGCCGCTCGATGTGCACCAGCCACGCCAGCGCTGGCTCGAACGCGCCCATGTGGATCCCGGCCAGGATCGCGCCGCGCCGCTTCGCGCGGAGCGCGGCATATGCCTCGGACCCGCTGAAGCGGGTCGCGCGGGCACGCAGTTCGTCGGGCGTGGCGCGCGACGACTGCACCACCTCGGCGGCGGCCAGCTGCATCGCGGCCATCATGGCGCGCGCGCAGCGTTCGCGCGCGGCGGCATCGGCGCCGGGGCCAAGCGCCAGCCCGGCGTTGCGCCGCAGGTTGGCGCGCCACGCGGGCATGGCCAGCCACGCCGCGCGCGCCATCCCGCCGCGCAGCACGCCCGAAGCCCACGGCGCGGCCGCCAGCGCCGCGTAGTAGGGCTCCTCGACCGCCATCCGCGCCAGCGCACCGATCATGCGCCCCCCTTCGCCGGCTGCAGCGCGGCTTCCAGGCGGGCCAGCAGCGCGTCCGGCGCCTCGCCCGGCCCGGGCACGATCGGCGCCCGAACGCGCAGCGTGATGCGCACCCCGGAACGCACCCACCGCGCGGACTTCGGCAGCGCCTCGGACACGCCGTCCAGCCGGATGGGCACGATGGGCACGCCGGCCTGCACCGCGGCGATCACCACCCCCGGCCGCAGCGTGCCCAGCGCGCCGGATGCATCGCGCGTGCCCTCGGGGTAGACGACCACCGTCGAGCCGGCCTCCAGGGCCTCGACCATCGCCGCCACGGCCGAGAGCCCGACGTACTCCCCGCCCACCAGGATCGCGCCGTAGCCGTGCACGGCCAGCCCGTGCATCGCCCAGCGCTCCACGCGTTGGGTCACGCCCGCCCCCGCGGCGGCGCGGCCGAACCGCGCGGCGCTGGCCAGGAAGCGCAGGTGCGGACGCCGCTCGGGCGGAACGTTCATCGCGATCGCCGGCGTGTCGCCGTGGCTGCGGTGGTTGGCCGCGATCAGGAGCGGGCGCGTGCCGCGGAGCAGGCCGGCGCCGCCTTCGTCGATGACGCGCAGGTCCGCGCGCGACGCCACGCGCAGGCCGTGGTAGAGCAGCGCACCCGCGGCGCGCCAGGGGTTCACGGCTTCCTCCCCGTGCTGCTGACGAAATCGAGCGTCACCTCGTTCTCGCCGGGGCGCAGCTCGAACACGGCCTTCTCCCAGACGGGCGGCGCGAACGGCGACGCGCCGCCCGAGACCGCCCATGGGTCGATCGGCAGGCCCAGCAGGCTGCGCCGGAACTGGCCGCACGACGTCACGTCGTGGAACGCGCTCACCGCGCAGCGCCCGGCCGGCAGGCCACGGAAGACGACCGGCGCACCCGCGTCCGCGATGGACACGCTGCGCGCCGCGGTCCAGCGGCCGTCCTTCATGAACGTCTCGGCGCTGCCCCACACGGCCACCGGCACGCTGCCCGTCTGCACCCGCGGGTCCAGCCCCGCCAGGCGCACCACCAGCGTGCACGGGCCTTCGGCCGGCGCGGCCACCCGCGGCGCCACGGCGGGATCCGCCGACCGGCACGCGGCCGGCACGCACGCGGCAAGCAGCGCCAGCAGCGGCATCCATCGCGGCGCTCGGGTCATGCCGTCACCCCGCGCATCGCAACGGGCACGCCGGCGGCCGCGCACGCCGCCTGCAGCGCAGCCGGCTCGTGCGTCACCACCAGCACGCCCGCGCCGCGGTGCGCCGCCTCGACGATCGCATCGGCCAGCCGCGCGCGGCCTTCGCCGTCCAGGCCGGCTTCCGGCTCGTCCAGGAGCAGCGCCGTCGGCGCGGGCGCGAACGCCGCGGCCAGCGCCACGCGCCGCGCCTGCCCCACCGACATCCGATCGACCCGCGTCGCACCCAGCTCCGCCACGCCGAACGCCTGCAGCGCGCCGCGTGCCGTCGCCTCGCGCCGCGCGCGCGGCCATCCGCAGGCCTCCAGCGCGAACGCCACGTTGGCGTACGCGTCCAGCCCGGCGACCAGCCCGCCCAGCTGCGGCAGGTAGCCCACCGGTGCGAAGGCCCGGTCGCACCACGCGCGGCCCGACTGCGGCACCAGCGCCCCGGCCAGCGCGCGCAGGAGCGTCGTCTTGCCCGCGCCGTTCGCGCCCACCAGGGCGACCACCTGTCCCGCGGCCACCTCCAGGCAGACGCGCTCCAGCACGGCCCGCGCGCCGAAGCGCACGCACACGTCCGCGGCGCGCATCACCGGCCGGCGCGCTGGGACCGGTCCGTCGGCGGCATCCGCCACCAGCACGAAGCGCGGGCCGTTCCGCCACCGGCGGACGTCGCGTACGCGCAGGCCGGCGGCCTCGGCGAACGCGCAGGCCTCGTCCATCGTGAACGCACGGCGCACGCTCAGCACGGCGTCGTGGCGCAGCGTCGGCGATGCGCCCAGCGTCATCAACCGCGCGCCCGCCACGCCCAGCGGTTCGCGCAGGAGGTCGTTCCACACCACCAGGCGCCGGGCCACCGTGCCCATCTGGTGCAGGCCGCGCACCACGTCGGCGTCGGACAGGTGGTGCAGCACCAGCGAGGCATGCGCCACGTCGTACATGCGCGCGCCCAGCGCGGCCACCGCGTCCAGCAGGTCGGCCTGCGCGAACACGATCCCCTCCGCACCCGCGGCGCGCGCAAGGTCCAGCACCTGCTGGCTGCGGTCCGTCGCCAGCCACGCCGCGCGCCAGCCGCGCCGGCGTGCGGCCGCCAGGAACGCCCGTCCGATCTCCGCGGTGCCGCCGCCGAAGTCCGCCACGCTCACATCCGTTCCGGCACCCGGGCCCCACGCGCGCGCCACGGCATCCGCCAGCGCGTCGCCCGCGGTGCAGACCGCGTTCAGGCGCCGCAGGAAGCGGAACTCGTCGGCCGCCAGCCGCGGGTCCGGGTCGGCGGCATCCAGCAGTTCGCTGCCGGCGGCGCGGGGCGTGGGCGGGAATGCAAGCATCGCGGGACGCAAGGTACCCCCGGGACCCGCACCGAACACGAAGTGATGTGCCCCGTCCCGGATAGCCTCCTGCACATGAACCCCCGCGCGCTGCTTGCCGTCGCCCTGACTGCGTCCGCCCTCCTGGCCGCCTGCAACAACCAGAAGTACGTCGACCTGATGACCGTCAGCAAGACCTGCGACGCCGAGGTCGACGGCCTGATGGCCCGCTACGAGAAGTCGACCGACGAGAACGACCGCAGCACCTGGCGCGACCGCATCGTCACGCTGCGGAAGAAGCAGCTGGTGATGATGCAGCGCATCGACGTGGAGACGATGCCCAAGGTCAAGACGGGCGAGATGACCCGCGACGCCGCCATGAAGGAGCGCGAGACCCTGATCGCCGACGCGCAGAAGCGTCTCGACCAGGCCACGGCGCTGAAGGTGGGCGTGCAGGCGGCGCCGGCGGCGGCCGCCGCGGCCTCCGCGGCCGCGCCCGCGCAGCAAGCGCCCGCCACCCCCGCCGCCAAGCCCTGACGTCCCTCGCGCACGGCACCACCCGCGCTGGCCAACATCGTGGCCCGGTCGGCCAGGACGGCTGTGGTGGTGGCGAACCTGATCTCGGCGGACTCAACGGCAACGGGCCCCGGCAGCAGCCGGGGCCCGTGGAAGTGCTTCAGGATGCCAACGACGCGATCAGCGCCGGCGACGGGAGCCGAGCAGGCCCGCCACGCCGAGGAGCGCAAGGGCGCCCGGGCCAGGAACCAGCGTGCCGTTCACGTCGACCATGAGTCGGCTGGGGCTGCTGCCGGGCGGGTTGCCGAAGGCAAAGTAGGCCTGGAAGACGCCGCTGCCGGCGTTGTTGAAGATGCCGAACCCGTTGACCGAGGCACCCGTCACGGGCGCATTCACGACGCGCCAACCGTTGGCGGTGTTGGCGGCGTTCGCGCCAGTGAACTCGACGCCGATCCACCACCCGCCGAGGCCGGCGTTGGAAGTCGTCTCGAGGTTCAGGGTGACGCCGGAAATCGCGCCGGTGTTCACGATCTGGGTGACGGACGCAGCCCCGCCACCGAGCGATTCAGACGAGAAGATCTCGTAGTTGGCGCCGCGGCCAAAGTTCGTGCCGTCGAAGGTCATCTCGGCGGCATAGATCTTGATGCCCACGTCGACCAGCGCTCCAGACGCCACCAGGCGGCGGATACCGACCGCGACGCTCTCGAGCGAGAGCTGGTTCTGGCCAGCGCCCACGGCCGTGTAGCAATTCATGTAGGCGATCGCGCCGGCCCCGGCGTTGAAGCGAGATCCGGTCTCGGTCCCGCCGCCATAAACAAGGGCGGCGTTCGAAGCGGAAGCGATCGCGAGGGCGGCGACGGCTGCGAGGCGAGCTGACATGGGGAGCACTCCGAAGGGGGGAGCGGATCGAACGACGGCCACTCGGCACGTCGAACAAGCCGTGGAACAGACCCCTCTTCCGGATCCCGCCTCGCGCGAATTCCGCGCGCTCTCAAAGATGCCCCAACTGCCGCGGGGTGCAAACCAAACAGGGCCTGAATCTCCGATGAATCTTTGGGAGATGCTCCGTTCGGCGACAGATAACCCGCTGGGACCCATGCCCGAGCCGCCCCAAACCCACATCTTCCATGTGCGGCGCCTACAGCACCAGCATCGCGTCGCCGTAGCTGTAGAACCGGTACCCCTCGCGCTGCGCCAGCGCGTACAGCTCCTTCAGCCGCTCCAGACCGACGAAGGCGCCGACCAACGCCAGCAGCGTGCTTCGCGGCAGGTGGAAATTGGTCAGCAGCGCGTCGACGTGCCGCAGCCGGAACCCCGGCTCGATCAGGAGCCGCGTGTCCCCTGACCACGCGCGGCCGGTGCCCCACTCGCCTTGGTCCGGCAGGCTCTCCAGGGCGCGCACGGTGGTGGTGCCCACCGCCACGATCCGCGCGCGCCCCGCGGCACGCGCCGGTGCCAGGTCGCGCAGCAGCGCCAGGGTCTCCGCCGGCACCTCGAACCACTCACGGTGCATCGGGTGCTCGGCCAGGGTCGGGGCGTCGACCGGCTTGAACGTGCCCGCGCCCACGTGCAGCACCACGTCCGCGCGCGCCACGCCCTGCGCCGAGAGCTGCGCCAGGAGCGGCTGCGTCAGGTGCAGCCCCGCGGTGGGCGCCGCCACCGATCCGCGCGCCGCGGCATCGGCGTAGACCGTCTGGTACGCCGCACGGTCGTCGTCGTCGTCGCCCTGCTCGTCGCGCGCCTCGCGCCCAGCCAGGATGTAGGGCGGCAGCGGGGTCCAGCCGCTGCGCTCCAGCACGTCCGCCACGCTGGGGGCAGGCCCGGCGCCGGCTGCGTTCTCCGCCGCCACCACCCGCACGGCCCAGGCCTCGTCGTCGCGCTCCACCAGTTCGATGGCATCCCGCGCCGCGCCGCCGTCGTGCGGCACCAGCGCCAGGCGGTCGCCCGCGCGGAAGCGCTTCGACTGGCGGATCATCACGCGCCACGCACCGTCGGCACGCGGCTCCAGGAACAGCCCTTCCGTTGCGCGGCCGTCGCCGGCGCGCCGCAGCACCACGCGCGCGCGCAGCACGCTGGTGCGGTTCACCGCCAGCACGTCGCCCGCGCCCAGCCAGCGCGGCATGTCACGGACGCGCGCATGCGTCACCGTGCCGGCGGCGCGGTCCACGACCATCAGCCGCGCGTCCTCGCGCGGATCCGCCGGGGCGGTGGCCACGCAGCGCTCGTCGAAGGGATAGTCCAGCTCGTCCGTCCGGAGCGTCACGTGATCCTCCCGATGCGCAGCACGCCCTTCAGCCCGCGCCCGTTGCGCCACGCGGCCCAGTCCATCGCGCGGCCGTTCGGCGGCTGCACGTCCAGGAGCCGCACGCCGAATCCGTCGCCGCAGGCCACCACGCCGGACTCGTCCACGGTGCCGGGGTCGCGCGCCGGCGTCACCAGCCCGCACTCCTCGGCGCGCAGCACCTTCAGCGGGTGCGCGTCCACCTGCACCATGCATCCGGGCCACGGCGCAAGCCCATTGATCCGCGCCCGGACCAGCCGCGCGGGCTGCGAGCAGTCCGCCCACGAATCGTCGCGCGAG
>JBIKJV010000142.1:0-6891 GCA_044360755.1 Phycisphaerales bacterium | reverse complement strand
AGCCCGCGCGCGGGTTCACCTGCGCCTGGTGGACGCCGGCGAGGTTGGCCTCGACCGGGTCCTCGACGGTGCTGACGTTGTAGCTGACGGTGTCGAAGGTGCCCAGCGCCGAGTAGAGCGTGGTGCTCTTGCCCGAGCCCGTGGGGCCGGTGACCAGGACGATCCCGTACGGCTCGTCGATCACGCGCCGGAAGCGCTCCAGCATCTCGGGCCGGAAGCCCAGGCGCTCCAGGCCCAGCTTCGCCGTCGAGACGTCGACGATTCGCATGACGATCTTCTCGCCGAACTTCCCGGGCAGCGTGCTGACGCGCAGGTCGATCGGCTTGCCGTTCACCTTCACCGAGATCTCGCCGTCCTGCGGGACGCGGCGCTCGGAGATGTCCAGGTGCGCCATGATCTTGATGCGGCTGGCGATCGCCGCGTGCATCCGGTAGGGGGGCGACATCTTGTGGAACAGCACGCCGTCGATGCGGAAGCGCACTCGGATCGTGTTGTCGTCCGGCTCGATGTGGATGTCGCTGGCGCCCTCGCCGACCGCCGAGCAGATGATGAAGTTCACCAGCTTGACGACGGGGCCAAGGTCGTCCTCGCCGCCGGCACCGACCATCTCCTCGACGGTCTTCTCCTGGAGGCTGAACTCGTCGGCCGCGCCGTGCTGGATCAGGTCGGCGACCAGCTCCTCGGCCTGCTTGCCGACGTCGTCGGCGGCACGGCTCGGGTCGGCCAGCAGCTGGTCGATCTTCTCGTCGGGGGACGCGACGAACCGCACCTTGAAGCCGGTCTCGCGCGCAATCAGCTCCTCGACGAAGTAGTTCTGCGGGTCGGCGGTGGCGACCACCAGCTCGTTCTGCGCCAGGAAGAGCGGGCAGACGCGGTGCTCCTTGCGGATCGCCTCGGGGACGAGCGCCATCGCGCCCTCCTCGAAGAGCGCGGCCGGCTCGTCGACGAACTGGACGCCGCGGCTGCGGGCCACCGCGCGGAGCAGCACCACCTTGTCGACGACGCCCATCTGCAGCAGCACCTCGCCCAGCAGCAGGCGCTGGCCTCCGCGCGCCTGGGCGGCGAGCGCCTCGCGCAGCTGCGGCACGGTGAGGACGCCGTCCTCCACGAGCACCTGCCCGAGGGGCGGGAGCGTGGCGATCTCGGCGTTGCTTGGGCGTTGGGGGGACACGGCGTGCTCCTTGCCCCCGCGCAGGCGGGGGGCCGTCCCAACCGTCGGTTACTTCCGTGCCGGACTCAAGGAACCTGCCGCGGTTTGCGGGCGCTTTTTGGAGGTGGCCGCATAACCAAGCTCGGCGCGGCGCCCGCCCTCGCGAAGCACCACCCGGCGCTCCTGGATTTCCTCGACCACGAACGTCTTGCCGTCCGGGTCCACGACCTCGTCGCCGACCCCGACGGTCTCGTCGTTGATGACGGCAAGCTCGCCCGCGACGATCGCCTTCAGCACCAGGCCCTTGGGGGCGGGCACGGCGGGAGCGCTGGCAGGGGCCATGCCGGTGGGGCCGGGTGCCGCCGCGGGTGTGGCGACCAGGAAGAACGGCCGGAAGGGGTCACGCGCTGGGCGCGTCTCCAGCGTCAGCTGGACGGTTCGCACGTTGCCCGGCGTGGCGACCTGCACTGCGCCTGAGGGGCCCGGCGCGGCGGAAGGTGCCGCCGGCGCGGGGGCCGCGGCCGGAGCCTTTGCGACCGCAGCCCCCGCCGCGCGTGGCTTGAGGAATGCCTTGGCGCCCAGCGCGCCGATCGCGACGGCGCACACGGCGACGAGGATGCCGAACTGCTTCGGCTTCACGCCCAGGCGGGAGCAGGTCTCTTCCCAGCGGGCCTTGAATGCGTTCGAAGCCATGGTCAGCGTCCTCCTGCCTTCGGGGCGGGCGCGGCAGCGGGCGCCTGGAACCACTCGTCCAGCACCATCGTCGCTCGCACCGCAGGGGTGCCCGACTGCGCCAGCTCGATCGGATCGCCAAGCACGGTGATCTCGATGACCCGCGGCGTGACCAGCTGGTCGACGTCCTCGGCGGCATCGATCACGCCGAACACGGCGTCGAACGACCCGGTCATGTCGACGTCCACGGTACGGCGCTGCACGCGCATGTCGGCCCCAGGGATCTCGTGCGGCGAGACCGTTCCGGTGCGGATCGACTGGTCGCGCACCGCGACCCCATCGGTCTGTCGCGTGATCGCGGCCAGCAGGCGGTCGCGGTCGGCCTGGTCTGCAAGCGGGCGGCATCGGCGGTCACGGTCGGCGCGCAGCTTGGCGACGTTCGACTCGAGGTACTGCAGGTTGTTCCGCTGCGAGATGTTCTCCGCACTGACGGCCTGCAGGCGCTGCGACTCGTCCTGAAGCGAGAGCGCGCGGACGTAGTTGGGGACCGCGAACAGGCTGGTCACCAGTGCCGCGGCCATGGCGGGCACGATGCCCCATGCCAGGAAGTCGCGGTCCAGGCGCGGCAGGCGGGCGGCGATCGAGGCGAATGCGGCGTTCATCGCGGGGCTCCCTGGGCTGCGGCGACCGCGGCGCGTGCATCGCGGCCGCCCTCGTAGCGGACGCCCGTGAGCGGCACGCGGCACGAGATGGTGAATTCCTGCACGCGCGATCCGGGGACGTCGACCGCCTTGTTGTCGGTGACGGTCACGCGCTCGAACGGTGCGGCGTGGGCAAGGCGGCGCTCGAATTCGTAGAGGTCGGCGTTGCCGCCGGCGTATCCACGGACGGTGACCTCCATCCAGCGCTCGGGCTCGCGGCGCTGCGCCGGCTTCGCGCCCGGCGCAGCGGCCTGCTTGGCGGCGTCGCCGGCCTGCTTCTCCTCGGCGGCCTCGATCCGCACCGACGCCAGGCTCATGCGCTCGGGCATCAGGTGGGTGAGCGTGGCGAAGAGGTCGCGCGGGCTAACGGGGAGCGCAAGGTGCTCGTATGCGGCGATGTACCGCGAGAGCGTGTGCTGCTCGGAAGCCAGGCGATCGACGACGTCGTCGAACTTGCCGCTGGTGGTGGTCAGCTGCATCGCGACGCCGCGCTGGGCGTCGGCGGCGCGGTAACGGTTCCAGGAATGGGCCGCCACGCCCACGGTCATCGCGGCCAGCAGCGCCACCAGCAGCGTGCTGCGCCGGCGGCTGGCCATCATGACGCCGCGAAGGCGCATGTCGGCGGGCAAGAACTCGACCAGGTACTCGTTCATGCCGCGGCTCCCTTCCTGCGGGGCGCGGAGGGGCCGTTGGTGTCGGCCAGCGGGATCGCGCCGCTGCCGGCGGCGGCCTGCGTCAGGGGCATCGGTGCACGGCCCGAACGGGTCGCGCGCGGGGAGGCGGGGTCGGCGGCGACGGCGCGCAGCCCCGGCAACTCGGCGCAGGCTGCGCCGATCGCCGCGATCCAGCTGTTGCCGTGGACGCAGGGCGCCGCGTCGGCGACCATGCGGATCGGCACAGCCATCGAGGCCCGGACGCCGCAGACGCTCTCCACGGTGGCGGCGGCCTGCGGGTCCCCCGCGGCCGGGCCGGTGATGACGATCTCGCTGGGCCACCAGCCGCCCGTCGACCGCTCGACGTTGCGCAGGCACCGCAGGGCCTCCTCGGCCAGTGCGCACCAGCGCCAGGCGGTGCTTGAGATGCCGGTGTCCTCGACGGGGATGGCGTCGTCGGCGGCGCCGAACGCCGTGCGCGCCGCGCGCGTGATGCGCGTGCGCTGGGCGGTCATCGCGATCGCGCCCCATTCCCCGGGGATGCTGCGGAAGAAGCAGATCGCCGAGTCGCGGACCAGCACCAGCGTGGCGACGCGGTCCTCCAGGTGGATCATGGCGAACTCGCGCGCCTCGGCGTGCTCGGTGCACTCCGCGGTGCGCTGCCGCGAGACCGCGCGCAGCGCCGCCAGCGCCGCGTGCTCGACGTTGACCGCGGCGGTGGTGCTGGTGCTCACCAGCGTCGATGCCGCGTCGACGATCGTGCGCGGCAGGGCCAGCACCAGCACGTCGGAAGGTCCGCCGGCGGTGGCGGCCATCCGCAGGTGGCCGACGATCGAGGTCGCCCGGTCGATGCCGAAGCGGTCCTGGGCCTCGAACGCGACGCTCTCGGACAGCTCGGACTCGGGCATCGCCGGCATGCGCGCGACGTCGGACTGGAAGCACGACGCAGGAAGCGTCAGGCGCACGCGTTCGCCGGCGAAGCCGAGCGAACGGAACGCCGCCTGCAGCTCCTTCGCGCGGGTCGCATCGGGGCCGCCTCCGTCCGGGGCCATGCCCCAGCCGGGCAGCTCGGCGGCCGATGCGCATCGGTAGGACGCGCCCGCAGGTTCCGTCGTCAGCTGGAGCAGCCGCAGGCTGCGCTGCCCGAAGTCGACCGCGATGGGGGCGCTCGACGCGCGGGCGCGGAAGAACGACCATCGGCGTCGTCCGGTCGATGCGTTGTGCGGGGTGCCTTCCATCGTGTCCTCCAGGCTTCGGTCGAAAAGAGGCGCCGGCATTCCTGCCGACGCCTCTTGGGTTTGCGGTTCATCCGGCCGCTTCGGGCCGGAGCCCCGTCACTGCTGGGGTTCGAACTTGCGGGTGGTGCCGTTCCAGGTCCAGCCCTTGGTCGAGTCGGCCTGGTTGGCCAGGTCGGACGCCGTGCAGTAGCCGGCCGTGACCAGCGGGGCCAGGTCGGTCGAGCTGTACGACGCGTTGTCGGTCAGCGTGATGGCCGTGGCGCCACCGGGGAGGAACTGGTTGAAGCGGGTCACCATGGTGGTGATCTGTCCGGCGCGGGCGTTCGCGGCCTCGCGGTTTGCGTCATCGAGCGCACCCGTCACGGACGGGACGACGAGGGCAGCGAGCACGCCCAGGATCACGACCACGATCAGGATCTCGATCAGGGTGAAGCCCTTGCGCAGGTTCGTCTTCTTCGTCGTCTTCGTGTTGTTGTTCGAGTGCGTCATTTCAGGCTCCTGTCGGAACTCCGTCGAGTTCCCTTTGCGCGGGCCCGCCTCAAGTGCTTGCGGGCCGGCTTGGCTCGTGCCGTCCGACGACACCGTCGGGCGAGGCACACAACCACAGTCGGAATTGCCCCCCGTCTTCCAAAGGCCATGTCCCGATTTCCTTGAAAAAACGGCGCCGGAATAATCGGACCAGGGTCCGAGATCGGATGACCGGCGCTTGTGCCGGGCCTTCATCTATCCGATGGTTGGGTGGTCCGGTCCACTCCACATGGCAACGTGCCAGCCCAACCCCGTACGCCGCCGCGCCACCCGCGCGTTCACCCTCGTCGAGGCCCTCGTCGCGACGGTGGTGGTGGCGATGGTCGCATCGGCAGCCGCGATGTCGGTGGCCGTCGGCGTGGCGGTGCAGGAGCAGAACCGGCTCTCGGTTCTTGCGATGCACGCCGCAGAGCTGCAGATGAGCGTGGCCATGGGCACCCCGTACGACTCGTTGCCGGGCGTGGCGTCCATCGAGGCGCAGGGGCGCCTGCTTGCTCCGCCGCGGCCGGGTTCATCGGTTCGGCCGGACTTGCCCGAGGCCTTCGCCGCCCTCTCGCGGACCACCACGGTAACCGCGGAGAACCGCACGTTCACCCAGTACGGCAATCACGTGATGCAGGGCTACCGCGTCGTCGTCAGCGTCTACGGGCCCGACGGCACGCTGCTGGCGCAGCTGCAGCGCTACCGCGCGAAGGATCCCACGACGTGAGCCGCAACGCCTTCCATCGCCGCACGCGCCGCGCCTTCACGCTGGTGGAGGTGCTGGTGGCCACCGTCGTGACCGCCATGGTGGCCGGCGCCGTCGTGGGCACGATCAACGCCGTGCAGGTCGGCCTGGACGACCAGGACACATCGTCCGCCGAGATCGCGCGCCTGGCCCGTGCGCAGGCGCGCCTGGCCGACCACCTGTACCGCGCGCGCATGATCCTGGCGCAGCGCGACGACTCGATCTGCCTGTGGCTGCCGTCCGAGGCATTCGACGGCACCTCGGCGAACGCGACCAACTACGACACTATCCATGCCGACGAACTGCGTTGGTACGTCGTGGACCGCACCGCGCGCACGCTGGCCGTGCAGCGCGTGACCAACACGTCGAACCGCACGTCCTACGGCCTGGCCACCGACTGGCACGCGCTGCGAACCTCGCTGGCGGCCTCGTCGCAGCTGACCACGTCCGTGGTGCTGGAGGGCGTGCTCGAGGGCACCTTCCGGCGCACCTCGTTCAACCCGTGCAGCGACCGTCGCGCGGTGCTCGATATGCAGCTTGACGACGAGCACGGAGGCATCCACTTCGAGCTCGGCGGCATCGTCGAGCAGCTCCAGAAGCACTCGGGGTGCCAGTGAGGAACACCATGCGACGCCGGACCGACCACCGCTCCCCGATTGCCCCGCGCACGGCACGCCCCTCCGCCGCGGCCGTCCGCCGCGGCGCCGCGCTCCTCCTGGCGCTCTTCGCGACCATGGTGGTCGGCACCACCACGCTTGCCTACGTGGCCAGCCGCGACACCTCGGTCGCGATCGCGCGCAACGCGCAGCTGGCGGCCGATGCGCGCTCGATCGCCGCGGTCGGCATGGACGTGACGAAGCAGATCCTGCGTTCCAGCGCGACGGCCTGGCGGCGCAACCACGTGAACGGCCGGCTGCTGACCAACTACGCGATCGACGGCGGGACCGTCACCGTCGACCTCGTGGACATCAGGAAGCGCACCGCGAACCCCTCGGGCAACGTGTGGCCCGACGACGCCACCACCGAGGTCGAGGTCGCCGTCGCCAGCCAGCGGAACGGCGCCACGTGGCGCTCGGTCGCCCACATGAGCATCCCCAGCGTCGTGAAGGGCGAGTACGCGATCTTCGCGAACAAGATCATGGTGGTGGACGGCTCGTACAACTTCATCGGGCGCTGGCCGAATGCGCCGATGAGTGTGCAGAAGCTGCGCGTCAACATCGGC
>JBIKJV010000344.1:0-6942 GCA_044360755.1 Phycisphaerales bacterium | reverse complement strand
ATCGAGGACTATTGCGATACACTGTTCCTAATCAAGAACCGTTATCACAAGCCCGTTGCTCCGTTTGGTCAGAGTGTTTACTACACTGAAAAGGCTAAGTCTCGAGCATAAGTATATGAGAATAGTAGAACAAAAATTCTCACTAAGTGAAGAGGATCTGCAGTATCTAATAGGCACTGCAGTCCTCACAACCATGTTGAAGCATCGAATTATAGTTGAATTCGATAATTCACCTAATTTAGAAAAACTAGATTTTTCCGGCTGCAAAGGTTTTTATCACATTAAAAGTCTAGGTAGCAAACTATTTCAATTTTGGTTCGAAAATCCACAAGATTACGAAAATTTTAGAGCCAACCTAATCGCATTTAAACTGTCTTTGGCAGGAAATGAAGATAAATAAGTGCGTATATAATTAATAGGAGTATACAATGTCAGAAGAAAATAACAACATCACAACAGAATCAGCACCTGCAGTAGAGGCACCATCTCTATCGCTCAATGATTTACAGAATGCTGCACAAGTTATCGATGCGGCTGTATCACGTGGTGCATTCCGTGCAGGCGAAGCTGCACAAGTCGGTGCTGTTTATAATAAGTTGACTGCATTTGTCCAAGCCACACAGGCTGCACAAGCTGCACAGATTTCAGAAACACAGCCACAAGCTACTGCCTAATAGGAGGAGTATCCAATGGCAAATCTAAAACATGTAGGAAGAGTATCAAACACAAACGTAAAATGCGTTGTAGTCTTCCGTGAAATTTATGACGAAAAAGGCAACGTCATTGATCCAAATCACTGTTTAGTTGTAGAAACAGAACGGTTACCTGATATGGAGCATGACGATGTTATTCGTGTTGTTGAAAGTAACGAAGGACAAAGTGTTTCGAACTTCTTCGAAATTGCACACCGTAGTCGTTTTGCAGACGGCACAAATATGCTAAACAGTCTACATCGTCGCAACTACCTACGCAAGTATCCTACTACACAAATCGAACTAACTCCGAACCCAAGCACTGCTATCAAACTAAGTGATGTTAACACCATCATTCGTAAGCAAGCATCGGGTATGAGTGAAGCTGATATTCGTAATAGTATGGTAGACGATACTGATAAGGCTCCTCGTCAAATGGACGGCAAGTCGACTAACATTCGTCTTGATCCTTCACAAACTATTGATCAGGCAGTTTCAGTTCCAGGCGAAACAGTATTAGACGACACTGCTATTGCTAAAAACATGCTAGCACAAGCAAACACATTCTTAGCAGAGGCCGAACGTCTAAAAGCAGAAGCATATACAATGGCTCCTGCACTAAAGCCAAAAGCAGGTCGTAAGCCAAAAAATGCCGATTAAGAAGAAAGATCGCAGTTTTCAAAACATTGTTAGAGAAATTGAAATCGATCAGGTTCCAGTAGAATACATTGATACTTTAACAGTAGTTTTAGAAAACGGAGATCGTGTATTATTCGAAGGCGAAGACCTTGAAGATATTGAAGCTGATAATATTGTCAGCTTCATAATGGCAGTAGCCGACGAAATGGGCGAGGACTATGGCAGCAACATTAGTAATATTGAAATTGTTGTCAACTATGCAGACCTCGAACAAGACGTAAGTGAAAAAGTAAACAACTTACTCAATAAAAAAAATGATCAGAGCGATACTAGCTTGTGACCAGGAATGGGGCATCGGTAAAAACGGTGCCCTTCCTTGGCCTCACAATTCAGCAGACCTTAGATGGTTTAAAGACCATACTAAAAACTCCACTGTAATAATGGGCAGAAAAACTTGGGAAAGTTTGCCCATTAAACCTTTACCCAATAGAGAAAACATCGTTGTTACTTCTGGTCTTATAAAAGGACCGGACGTAGTGGTAGACATGCGTAGCTTTTACAAAATACTACCACAAATAAAGTTTCAAAAAGATGTCTGGATTATAGGCGGCGCACAACTCGTCGAACATTGTTTAGATGTTATCGACGAATTTTATCTAAGTCGAATCCAAGGCATATACAACTGTGACACATTCCTCCCTGCAGACTTGATTATGGATAACTTTAATTTATATGATGCAGAAGAAACTGACAGCGATTTATATATTGAAAAGTGGGCTAGAAAATGAAACAATATCATGATGCACTAGAACATGTCATGACTTACGGAAAAACTGTTACTGATAGAACAGGCGTAGGAACTCGCAGTGTCTTTGGATATCAAATGCGGTTTGATCTCACCGAAGGCTTTCCTGCAGTAACAACTAAAAAACTAGCGTGGCGTGCTGTAGTAGGTGAACTACTGTGGTTCTTGGAAGGGTCAACAGATGAAAGAAGATTGGCAGAAATTACTTTCGAAAAGCCAAGAGCAGAGCTGGCAGGAAGATCTACTATTTGGACAGCCAATGCCGACGCACAAGGCAGGGCTTTGGGATACATCAACACTGATACCCATAAAGAACTTGGACCCGTCTACGGCAGACAATGGCGTAGCTTTAATGGACCGAACCTCGCTAAAGACGATTTCAACTACGTCGAAGGAACAGACCAACTTAAATGGCTTATCAACGAAATTAGAACTAATCCAGACTCAAGACGACTTATCTTATCAGCTTGGAACCCTAATCAAATATCAGAGATGGCATTGCCTCCCTGTCATACCCTTGCACAATTTAGGGTCATTGACAATAAACTAAGCTGTCAACTATATCAACGTAGTGCAGACATGTTCCTTGGTGTTCCATTTAACATTGCAAGCTATAGCCTGCTTACACATATGCTTGCACAAATTTGCGAACTTACAGTGGGAGACTTTGTATGGTCCGGTGGAGATTGTCATGTTTACTTAAATCACTTCGAACAAGTAACTGAACAACTTACAAGAACTCCGATGGCATTGCCACACTTACTAATGCCTGCATTTAATAACATTGATGAGTTACTTGCAACAAGAACAAGCGAATACAAACTCATCAACTATGCTCCAATGGAGAGCATAAAGGCAGTAATGGCAGTATGATATTACTTTACGGTTATCTATTTTATTACTTTGCAGCACTTGTTGGTATTAGCATAGGCTATCACCGATACTTCACACATCGAAGTTTTAAGACAAGTGTATTCCTAGAGTATGTTATGTTATTCTTTGGCACAATATGCGGGGGCCGTAGTGCCCTTACATGGGCTGCAGTTCATCGTATGCATCATGCAAAGTCTGACACAGTAGATGACCCTCACAGCCCCGTATACGTGGGCATATGGCGTGTTCTAACTAGCAGATGGCACGTAGAGTATATTCCTAAAAAGTATATTGTGGACTTACTAAAGAATCCACGGGTAGTATTCTTTCATAGATATAGAAAGTACATACATTTCACATATGCTGTTGCTATGCTGTTAGCAGGTATTAATTTTTTCATAATTTTTGTTGTTATGCCATTTGTGCTTGCGTGGGTTGGGTTCGGTCTACTAAACTGGTTAGCACATAAGGATGGTAAGCCCGTTGATGTTCCCTTTATGAACATTATTGCACCGGGTGAAGGCTGGCACAAATATCATCACGTTCACCCGATGGCACACAAGTTAAATAAATTCGATATTGCAGGATGGACCATTGAAAGAATTTTTATTAAATCAAAGCCTAGCGGTTAGAACATTTATCCTACCTGATGTTAAGCATAGTATAGAGGGTATATACCCAACATATGATTCAATACAGCATTACAAAACCAACATAGTCGAGTGGCTTAAACCAGTAGTTGATCTGTCTGGTTTTTCTGTATATCCGATGAATGGCATAACTGAAGGTCTCAACTGGTGGTACAATAGAGAAACACTTGGCGTTCAAATGACACCCGGCGACTATCAGTGGATTGAAAACAATAATAGATCGCCACATATATTTTATCAGAGTGTCCCCAGTGCAATGGATGGAAATTTTGTAGATGTTAGAACAGATGTTCCTGTAGCATTAGACCTTGCATATGTGGGCAGTACTAAGGTCAAAACAATTGAAATAAGTAGTAATGTCGAACATGCTTTTTATAGTTTAAGTAAAAGTTTTGGTGTTGGTAATATTAGGACTGGCTGGTATTTTAGTCGTAGACCAGATCCGAAACTTGAGTCGTTAATATATAGTGCAAAATATTATAACTATTTTGCACACAACATTGCAGAAACTATTATAAGTAAATTTGATATAGACTATATATATAATACATTAAACATCGAACAAAAGCGGGTATGCGATGCATTAGGATTTGTGCCCAGTGACAGTGTATGGCTTGCTTGCACCACGCAAGACGAGTATAAGAAGTTCAGAAGATATAAAGACATAGCAAGAATATGTCTTGCAGGAGTTTATAAATGAAAAAGAAACATCAGTTACCGACTATCGCCGACTTAGGTCTAGACATCGACTTAATCAGATTGCAGGAAGAATTTAGTAAGATTGCAGAAAAGTTCGTTGACGTTCGTACTGCTAATCCTATGTTATGCGACAATCATATGGAACTTGTTAAAAACGTTTATGACAACTTCGAACAAATCAACTTAACTACTCCTAGTGAAATACTTCCTTATGAAACTAGTATCAAAGAAAGGTTACGAAGACGGGAAGAACATTTATATAATGTACCTACTCCAGAATACACGGGTAGTTACTTTGAACAGATCGTTACCCAACTTAAAGCTACTGCAAGTCGTGTACGCATTACTAAACTTGCACCTGGTAAGATGATCCCATTTCATGTGGACTATGATGTAAGTTATGCTGTTAGGTGCATCTGTCCTATATATGGCGGTGAAAATGTCGTAAACTTATTTAAAAGAGACGACAGACTAGAAGCGTACAATCTGAAGGACGGCCATGCATATTTTTTAAATATCGCATATCCACACGCAGTTGTTAACATGAGCGATAAACCCCGTATTGCGCTTATGTTTAGTTTAGACGGACACGAGGATTTAACCGATCTATGAAATGGTACTTAGGACCAATTGAGCCGCATCTGTCAGACATTAAAATGTTGTTTGCAAAAAATGCAGACCACAAACATGCAGATAACTATTTAAAATGGCCATTGTTTCAATTTACTAAATTTTCTAGAATGGCGTGGGATGCTGAATTAATCTATTATAGCGCAGGAATTGAACGGCCCGAGTATAACGGTAGTATTCGCATTATGAGCAGACACACAAGATCACGTGATTATGATTTCGGCGGATGGGCAGCTGATTTAAAAAGAGGTGTAGAAACATTAGACTTCAGTACAGAATATGCAATGAACTTAGGCTACAGCGATATATGGGTTAGCAGAGAAGAAAGCCCAAATCTGTTCGAACACTTCGCAAAACATTCAAAGTATAACTGGTCATTAAATTTAGAGCATCTACCTAATAATTTAGGAGAGCAATTTGTTATGAGGAAGATAAAATGATAGATAAAGATAATTATCTTATTGAACTAAAAAATTTAAAAATTACAGAAAACGATCTTAATAATTTACGTAACATGGTAGACGAATTATCTGATTACTGGATTACGTTTGAACCAGACAACAAACCAGCTGATTTCGATCCCTTATGGAAAGGTAAAGAATTTTACTCTCCGAAGTTTAATTGGGGCTGCTGGCTAAAATATCCAAATATATTAGAACATCCGCAAGTAAAGGAAATCATCAGTCGTTTGCCGTCTGAAATAAATGTCAGAAGCTGCTCGGTGATGAAGTCTCCGCCAGGGTTTCATTTAAAGCCGCACCAAGATCCGAGAAATGGATCATTTCTTATAGTGCTAACACCAAACGCATCACCAGTTTATTTTCTTGAATCCGACGATACTTTAATACTAGAACACGAATACACATGCCCGACGGTTATTAACACTCATGTAAGACATGGTAGTAATAATCAGTCTGATTCTGACAGAATAACATTCCAACTTGGTATTGTCCAACCATGGGAAGATATTGTTAGAATCCTAAAGAGCTCGGGTCTTGCGTAATATTTTATTGGGGTCGTTTTCGGTAATTTACAACGACTGGTTGCCTTATGCGGCCGGATGCCTTATTAGTCACTGTAAAAAAATACCAGAAATTAACCAAAAATATAACTTTTTAGAACCACTTTATAAACAAAAACCAGTGTCGGAATATTATCACGAGTTGATGAATGCTGATATTCTTGGTCTTACATGCTATGTATGGAATCAGAGTTACAACGACGAGTTGTCGAGATTTTTCAAACTAATAAATCCTAAGGGCATAGTAGTATACGGCGGACCTCAAGTGCCAGAAGATTGTTACCTAAAACAACAGTATGACAATATGTCGCCATCAGACTACAGCATCGCAGGATTAGGAGAAGTGGCCTTTTCTGAATGGCTACTTGGGTTGCCACTAAGTGGAAAAAAACTGACAGAAATGCCAACTCCGTATTTAGACGGAACATTCGATGCACTACTCATGACCGATGAAAAATTCAAAGTTAGTTTTGAAACTAACCGTGGTTGTCCATACGGCTGTTCATTCTGTGACTGGGGCGGGCAAGCAAGAAGTAAAGTAACATTTTTTGATCCCGCAATAGTCAAAAACACAATCGACTATATATATCAGCATAAAAATATCGTAGAACTCGAAATACTGGATGCTAATTTTGGTATAGTTCCAATGGATATCGAGTATATTGATTTTATGGTCGACTGTCAAAAAAAATACAACAATCATTTGAAAATTTCATATAGTGGATTAGCAAAAAATGGAAGTCAGCACCTCCCTATTATCTTAACTAAAGTATTTGATCATCTTCCAATAGATCAACGAAATTTGAAAATAAGTTTCCAATCACACACTAAAGAAGTTCTAGATATTGTAAATCGTAGCAATATCGATAACTCAAAGTTAATCCCGCTGATAGAAAAATTCAAGGATAAAAATATACCAACCACTAGCGAAAT
>JBIKJV010000034.1:0-21161 GCA_044360755.1 Phycisphaerales bacterium | reverse complement strand
CCGCGGGTCCGCGGTAGGTGTCGTCGGTGGTGACCCCGCTGGAACCGCCGCCACCCCAGCCGTAGCCCCAGTTGCGGTTGGGATCGGTGCCGATGCTCCCGTCCGAGTTCGGCTGGCGGTTCTTGCGCCACAGGCGGTTGGCGGTGCCGGCCCACGTGTACTCGTAGCCATCCTTGTTGACGACGGGAATCACGTAGACCGCCGAGCGCGTCAGGATGCCGGCGATGCGCGCGTCGGACGTCGCGCCCGCGACCAGCCGGTCGGCCACGTACATGGTGGTCATCGGGGTGGCCCACTCGCGCGCGTGCTGGCAGCCATTGAAGAGGAAGGCCGGCGCGTTCGCGGGATCGGGGGCGCGCGAGATGCGGACGCCGCGGATCGTGCGGCCCTCGTGCGTGGTGCCCACCGTGACCACCTGCACCAGGCCGGGGTTCGCGGCAGCCAGCGCGTCCAGGCGCGCATCGATCGCGGCCATGTTCTTGAAGTCAAGGAACCAGTCGTCCGCGGCCACCGCGCCGTCGCCGCCCGGGATGCCGCCGGCGCCGCCGCCCGCGCCACCGCCATTGGCCGCCAGGCGAGCTGCCTCGGCCTCGATTCGGGCCTCCAGGTCGGCGATGAGCACCTCGTAGCGCAGCCCCGCTGCATCGAGCGCCGCGCGCTGGGCCGGCGAGACGCGCATGTCGAAGGCGCCGATGCCGGCGCCGTGGCTCCACAGGTCGTCGGTGAGCGCGAGCGCGACCTGCAGCTCGCGGATGCTGCCGGCGTGGACCCGGACGACCACGTGGTCGCGGTACGGCCGGGCGGCATCCTGGCCGAGGGCGGGCACGGCCAGCCCGGCCAACAGGACGGAGGCGGCCATCGCGAAGCGGTGCACGCGGCGGTTCATGGCAGGAAACGGTAACCCATGCAGCGGCCGGTGCCACCGGAATCCGGGGGCAACCCTACACTCGGGGCGCCAGATGACCCCACGCCCCGGAACCAAGCAGGCTTTCCGCTCCGCCCGCACCCTGATCGCCCTGGCGGGCGCGGTGGCAGCCGCCACGCTGGCGGCCGGCGGCTGCTCCACGCGCAACCCCTACGCGGATCCCTTCTGGGCGTACGCGCCGCAGCCGGGCGCCTCGGTGCCGTCGCACTTCCAGGCCTCGCCCTACCAGCTTGCGGTGTTCCGCGGCGACAACGGCCAGTCGATCGACTGGAACGGGCTTTGGAACGGCATCCGCTGGGCGGACATCGTGATCGTCGGCGAGCAGCACGACGATGCCAGCGCGCACGAGGTGCAGCGCGCGATCGCCGAGGAGACGTTCGCCGCCTGGCCGGGCTGCGCCGTCTCGCTGGAGATGCTGGAGCGGAACGAGCAGCCGATCGTGGACGCGTACCTGCGCGGCGAGATCACGAAGGACGAGTTCGTGACGCGGACGAATTCGCGTGACTGGGCGTCGAAGGGTTCCTGGGACGACTTCTACCAGCCGGTGATCGACGCGGCGAAGGACGCCGGCGCACCGGTGATCGCCGCGAATGCACCGCGCGAGTACGTCCGCCGCGCACGCACGGAGGGATACGAGGCGCTGGCCGCGTTGCCGCCCGAGGAACGCGCCAACTTCTCGATCCCGGCGGGGGATCCGCCCGCGACGTACCGCCAGCGCTTCAAGGACCTGATGTCGGGCGACGGCGCGCACCAGGTGTCCGACGCACAGGTCGACGACGTGCTTCGTTCGCAGCGCATGTGGGACGCGACGATGGCCGAATCGATCGTCAAGGCCTGGAATGCGGCGCCTTCCGGCGGCAAGGTCGTGCACCTGGTGGGCCAGTTCCACTCGGAGTACGACGGCGGGCTGGTCAGCGAGATCCAGCACCGCGCCCCGACCGCGCGCATCCTGACCATCAGCGTGCAGAAGGGCGAGGCCTACGTGATGCGAGCAGAGGACCGCGGCAAGGCGGACGTCGTGGTCTACGGCATCGCGCCTCGGCCGACGTGGACGGGGTTCAACGCGGGGCTGACGATCCCGAAGGGAGACGCCATCAAGGTGCCCAGCATCGGGATCCCAGCAGGGGCGCCCGCGCCCGAAGAGCCCCTGCCGACGTGGGGATTTGCGTACTGACGCGGCGCGGTCGGGGCCGGGGCCCGCGACCGGCACGAGACGTCGAACGTCACTTCCCGGTCAGCTTGGACAGGTCGGCCTGCGAGTCGACCACCTTGTAGAGCTTGTCCATCTTCATCATGGCCATGAGGCTCTTCAGGTCCTTGTTCAGCCCGTAGAGGACGGGCTGTGCGCCGACCGCAACCGCCGCGTTGCGCGCGGCGATGCACATCGAGAGCCCCATCGAGCTCATGAAGCTCACGGCGCTCAGGTCGAGCACCAGGAACTTGATCGTCTTCAGCTTGAGGTAGGGACCGATGTCCTCCTGGATGATCGGCGTCTCGCGCTGGCCGATGTTGGGGCCGGCTGGCTTGATGACGACGATCGGGCCATCCCAGGCGACTTCGACGAGCGGGGTCTTCTTGCGGGTGGGAGGAAGGTCCATGGCTGGACGGGTGGTTATACACCAGCCGGGTCGGGCGCGGGGAGGCACGACGGGGCGATGGCTCAGTCTTCGGCAACCATCGCCGGGACCAGCAGCCCGGCAAGGCCCATGGCGCCGGGCGTGCCGCGCAGCCACGCCACGGCGCCCTTGCGAAGCTCGATGCGCGCGGTGCCGCCGGGACCGATCAGCGCGGCCACCGCGGCGCTCAGGGCGGGCTCGTGGCCGACGATGGCGATGCAGGCGTCCTGCGGCTGCCCCGCCACCAGCTCGAGGATGCGCGCGGCGCCGTCGGCGCGGTCGGGCTCCAGGTCCTTGGTCCGGACGGGCTTGGGCCACCGCGCGCGGGCGCGCAGGATCTCGGCGGTCTCCCAGGCACGCGCGGCGCCGCTGGCCAGCACCAGGTCGACGCCCGGCTTCCACGCGCGCAGGCGACGGGCGACCTGCTCGAACTCGCGGGCGCCCTGGCGCGTGAGCGGGCGGTCGGCGTCGTCCGGCCACTTCTCGGGATCGCGCTCGATGGCCTTCGCATGGCGGACGATGAAGAGTTCCATGCAGGCATGGTAGTGTCGGGGCATGGTCGAAGCCGACGGCCCCCTGGCGATCGAGAACGCACGCATCGTGACCTGCCTGCCGACAGCGGACGGCGGACCGCGGCGCGGCGCAGCGATGCGCGAGCTGCGGACGATTGCGCGCGGACACGTGCTGGTGGAGCGCGGGCGGATCGCGGCGGTGGGCGAGGGCCCGTCGATCGCACGCGCCGCGGCGATGCGCATCGACGCGCGCGGCCGCGTGGTGATGCCGGCGTTCGTCGACTGCCATACGCACGCGTGCTGGGCGGGCGAGCGCTGGGACGAGTGGGAGCGGCGGCGCGCCGGGGCCGGATACCTGGAGATCCTGCAGGCGGGCGGCGGAATCCTCTCGACGGTGCGCGCCGTGCGTTCGGCGCCGCGCGAGGCGCTGGCGTCGCAGCTGGCCGAGCGGCTGGCCGAGATGCGCGCGACCGGCACCGGCGCGGTCGAGGTGAAGACGGGCTACGGGCTGGATGCGGCCAACGAGCGCAAGATGCTGGAAGCGATCCTGGCCGTGCGCGGGGTGTGGCCGGCGCCGGTGGTGCCGACGCTTCTCCTGGGGCATGCCGTGGACGCCGAGAACCCGCGGCAGATCGACGACATGTGCGCGCTGCTGGACGCGGTGGCCGCGGGCGTTCCGGGCGGCGGCGAGCTGGCCGTGGATGCGTTCTGCGAGGAGGGCGCGTGGGACGTGGCCACATGCCGGACGCTCTTCGAGAAGGCGCGGCGCCTGGGCATGCCGGTGCGCGCGCACGCGGACCAGTTCACCGCGCGCGGCGGGCTGGAGCTGGCGCTCGCGATGGGCGCGCGGAGCGTCGATCACCTGGAGGCCAGCACGCCGGACGGCCTGCGCGCGCTGGCGGCCAGCCGCGCGGTGGGCGTGGCGCTCCCGGTATGCGGCTTCGCGATGGACGGGCGCTATGCCGACGGGCGTGCGCTGATCGACGCGGGCGGCGCGCTGGCCGTGGCCACCAACTGGAACCCCGGAAGCGCGCCCAGTCCCAGCGTGGCGTTCGCCGCGGCGCTGGCGTGCCGGCACATGAAGCTGGCGCCTGCCGAGGCGATCTGCGCGATCACCTGGAATGCCGCCTGCGTGCTGGGCCTGCAGCACGAGACCGGCGCGATCGCCCCGGGCATGCGCGCGGACCTGGTGATGCTGCCCCACCGCGACGAACGCGCGCTGGTCTACGAGGTGGCCGGCCCCGGCGTGGACGCGTCGATCCTGGGCGGCCACGCAGAGCTTCGCGTCGCGTAGCCTTCTCCCGTGCTCGTCACCGACCCGAAGGACATCGCACACGCAGAAGCCGCCGCCGAGCGCGTCGTCGAGACGCACCGCCGGCTGGTCGGCTTCCTCCGCACCGGCCTCACGCTTGCGGAGATCGATTCCTTCGTCGGCCAGACGCTGAAGGACCTGGGCTGCGAGAGCTGCTTCCTGGGCTACAAGGTCCGTGGCCACCCGCCCTACCCAAGCCACGCGTGCCTGAGCCCGAACGCGTGCGTCGTCCATGGCACGCACGTGATGACGCGCGACCCCGTCAAGAGCGGCGACATCCTGTCGATCGACATCGGCGTCCGCAACAAGGGCTGGATCGGCGATGCCGCGTGGACCTACTCGTTCGGCGAGCCCGACAAGCTGACCCGCGCGCTCATGGAGTGCGGCAAGGAAAGCCTGCGCCGCGGCGTCGCCGCCATGCAGCCGCAGCGCCCGCTCATCGACTGGGCCAAGGCCGTCCAGCAGCACGTCGAGAAGGAATGCCGCTTCCACCTGGTGCGCGGCCTCGGCGGCCACGGCATCGGCCGCACCCTGCACGGCGCGCCGTTCATCTCGAACGTCGTGCCCACCTACCCCGGTGAATGGCAGGAGGCCTGGAAGCCGTGGGTGCCGGGCATGCTGGTCGCGGTCGAACCCATGATCACGGTCGGCACCACCGAGACCACCACGCACGGCCGCGACTGGCCGATCTGGTCCGCCGACGGCTCGATGGCCGTGCACTACGAGGCCGACGTGCTGATCACCGCCGACGGCCCGCGCAACCTCACGGCGGGCCTGTTCGACCTGCCCGACGTGATCGCGCGCTGACGCGCCCGCTGCGGCCGGCGCCACGCGCCCGGCCGGCGCCCCCGCCTCACTTCACGTCGGCGATCGCCACCGGCTGCCGCGTCCGCGCGCACCGCACGGCCGCCTCGAGCACGCGCTGCGTCTCCCACGCGTCGGCGAAGTCTGGGATCGCCACGACCGGCTTCTTCTTCCCCACCGCCATCACGGTGTCCGCGGCCTGGCTGACGAAGCCGTGCTCGTACCCCAGCACGTGCGCCGCCGGCCAGTAGTTCCCGGCGTACGGGTGGCCGCCGTCCGTGCACATGATCCGGCTCCAGCCGCGCATCGTCGCCGGCAGGGTGTGGTCCCACCACTGCAGCTCGTTCATGCGCTCGAAGTCGAACTTGATGCTGCCCTTCTCGCCGTTGATCTCGATCTGGTTGCGGTTCTGGTTGCCGGTGGCCAGGCGCGTGGCCTCGAAGCTGGCGACCGCGCCGCCCTTCATGCGCGCCAGGAACAGCACCGCGTCGTCCACCGTGCTGCGGCCGCGCTTCTTGCCACGGGCCGCCGCGCGCTTCGCACCCTTGCCGCTGATCGCGCCGCCGGCGCTGTCCACCAGGTCGCGCTCCTTCACGAACGTCTCCTCGATCGCGCCGACGATCTCGCTGACCTCGTCGCCGGTGATGAACCGGGCCATGTCGATGATGTGCGCGTTCAGGTCGCCGTGCGCGCCACTGCCGGCCAGTTTGCCCTGGAAGCGCCAGAGGAGCGGGGTCGAGGGCCCACCCCAGTCCTGCAAGTAGCTGGCCCGCACGTGGAAGATCCGCCCGAGCTTGCCCTGCTTGACCAGCTGGTGCGCGAACGCCACCGCGGGGCAGCGCCGGTAGTTGAACCACACGAACGTCCTGACGCCCTTCTTCGCGGCCTTCGCCGCGGCGTCGCGCATCGCCCGAGCATCGGCCAGCGTGCCGGCCAGGGGCTTCTCGCAGGCCACGTGCTTGCCGGCCTCCAGGGCAGCGATCGAGATCTCGGCATGCACGTGGTTGGGCGTGCAGTTGTCGACCAGCCCCACCTGCGGGTCGGACAGCAGGTCCTTCCAATCGTCGGTGCAGCACTGCCAGCCCCACTTCTGGGCGAACGTGGCCACGTCGACGACGTTCGTGCCGGCCACCGCCCGCATGTGGACCGCCAGCGGCAGGTCGAAGAAGCGCGGGGCGCTCATCCAGGCGTTGCTGTGGGCCTTGCCCATGAACTTCGTGCCGACCAGTCCGATGCCGAGGGTCTTCCTGTCCATAGTTGGCGCGTATCCTACGGACCCCATGGACACCCACCTCACCACCGACGGTTCCATCGACGCCCGCCTGGCCCGCATCGAGGCCGAACTGGCCGCAGCCAAGGCCCAGGCCCGCCGTTGGCGCGCCGGCACGCTGGCCGCAGGCGCCGTGCTGGGCGCCGGCGCGCTGCTGGCCGCGCAGCAGATCAGCCCCGTCGCCGACGTCGTGCGCGCCAAGCGCCTGGAGATCGTCGGCGAGGGTGACAAGGTCGTGCTGCTGGCGCACGCCGCCGAGACCGGCGGCCAGATGGACGTCTGGTCGAAGGGCGGCGCGAATACCGTGCGCATCGCCAGCAACGAGCAGGGCGGCGACGTCGCCGTGTGGAACGCCGGCGGCAAGCCGGTCGGTGGCCTCTTCGCCACCGAGCTCGGCGGCCGAATCGAGATCGGCGACGCCGACGGCAAGCCACTCGCGACGGTCGCGCGCGGCGAGGAAGGCGGCGCGATGATTCTCTCGGGCGCCGGCGATGCCGCCAGCAGCATGCGCGCCGAGGCCGGCGCCGCGGGCGCGGTGATCAGCATGCGCCGCGCCGACGGCGAGATCGGCCTGATCGCCGGCGTCGCGCAGGGCGCGAGCGTCCTCTCGATGAAGAACTCGACCGGCAAGGAGATCCTGTACGCCGGCGGCGCCACCGACCAGACCGGCGTGGTGCGCATCGCGGACGCCGCGGGCAACGAGAACGCGGCGCTCGTCGCCGGCGACGGCGGGCGCCTGATCCTGAAGGACGGCGCGGGCGCGGTCGCGGCATCGCTCGCCAGTGCGGGCGCCGGCAAGGGCGGCATGCTGGAGCTGCTGAACGGGAAGGGCAGCGTGGCGGTCAGCGCCGACGCCAAGGAGGACGGCGGCGGCCGCTTCATGGTCGGCACGTCCTCGGGCGCGCCGGCCTTCATGGCCGAGGCCACCGGCCAGGCCGGCACGATGGGCGCCTACCTCAACGAACGCCGCATCGCGGCCATGGGCGCCGGTCAGAACGGCGGCCTGCTCAACCTGTTCGACCTGGCCGGACAGCCGATCATCGTGACGGGCGCCGCGCCGGACGGCGACGGCGGCGCGCTCAGCGTCCGCAACACGCGCGGCGTGCAGATCGCGCGCATCGGCGTCGACAGCGCCAGCGCCGGCGAGGTGGCCGTCTACAACTCGACCGCCAACGTCAAGAAGGTGATCGCGGCCCCGGCCGCGTCGCCCGCGAAGTGACCGCACCCCCCTACACTGACCCGCCAATGACCACCGCATCCGCCATCCACGACACCGCGCGCGTCGTCCTCGAGTCGGTCGTCCCCGGGACGCCGGCGAAGGTCCACGTCTCGGTCCCGAACTACGCCTACAAGCTCGAGTTCGTGCTGGACGGCGACGCCGCCGCGCTGGGCGCGAAGGTGGGCAAGCGCCTGCTGGGCACCGTACGCGGCCGTGCACAGCGCATGTGGCAGGCGGACGCCGGAGGCTGCTTCATCGAGCCGGTCTGGGGCGCCCCGCGCATCGTGCAGGGCCGCGTGCTGGCGGTCGACCGCGACGCGAACGCCGTGCTGCTGGACCTGGTGATCCCCGTGTGGCTGGCGCTCGAGGCATCGCAGGACGCCAACGCCTTCAAGACGGGCGACATGCTGAACTGCTACTGCGAGAGCGGGATGCGGTTCACGCCGAAGGGCTGAGCCGCGCGGCGCCGCGCATCGCCAGGAAGTTGGCCAGGAGCCGCGGCCCCTCGACAGTCAGGAAGCTCTCGGGGTGGAACTGCACGCCCTCGAGCGGCGCGGCGCCGGGCGGCGCCTTCCAGCGCAGCCCCATGATCTCGTTGCGCGCGGTCCACGCCGTGACCTCGAAGTCCGGGTGCACGGTGGCGGGGTCGACCACCAGCGAGTGGTAGCGCGTCGCGACGAACGGGTTCGGGAGCCCCGCGAACAGCCCGCGACCGTCGTGGTGGATCTCGCTGGTCTTGCCGTGGACGGGCACGTCGTTGCGGCGCACGGTCATGCCGTGGTGGTCGCCGATCGTCTGGTGCCCCAGGCACACGCCCAGCACCGGGATCCGCCCCTTGAAATGCGCGATCAGCGCGGCGCTGCAGCCCGCCTCCTTCGGCGTGCACGGCCCCGGGCTGATCACCAGGTGCGTCGGTGCCAACGCCTCGGCGCCGGCGGCGTCGATCGCGTCGTTGCGGACGACCTCGACGCGGAGCGCCGGGTCGATCTCGCAGAACCGCTGCACCAGGTTCCAGGTGAACGAGTCGTAGTTGTCGATGACGAGCAGCACGGACCGGAAAGCGTAGCCGCGACGGCGGGGCGATGACCTCCCTCAAGGCGGGGACAGGTGGACCCGTCCCCGCTTTACGCGGCTTCGGCCTTCGTGCCGGCGACGCCGTCCGGGGTCACCAGGAACAGGTCGGCGCAAATCGGGTACGGCAGGCGGCGGTACTCCTCCTCGGCGCGCGCGCGCAGGCGGCTGACGAAGGGCTCGGGGTCGCCCGTCATCGCGACGAACATGTCGCGCGCGGGCGCCGCCACATAGAAGGTCGTGCCCAGCTTCGCGGCCAGCCGGCTGTGCAGGTCGCCCAGCAGCAGGCGCGCCGCGTCGTAGCCATCATGCATCGAGATGATCGCCGCGCGGCCGCCCTCGTTCGAGCGCACCACCTGGACCTCGAGGTCCGGCGCGTAGCGCTGCAGGTTCTCGCGAGCGATCTCCTCCAGCCCGTCCGGGGTCATGCCCCAGCGGAGCATCTGCTCGGTGCTGATCGAGACCGTGTACTGCGGCATGTCCAGCACGAACACGATGACGGTGTCGTTCACCCACGTGACGTGCGCCACCTGCTCGCGGTCCAGCGTCTGGAAGATCGCGGAAGGCTGGATGCGCGGCATGATGCGCGGCTTGGCGACGCTGAACGGGATGTCCAGCGAGGCCAGCTCGTCGCCCTCGAGCACGCGGTCGACGTGATGCTCGACGGTCTGCTCCCACGTGGCGGGCGTGCGCTGCACGGTGCGCCAGAGGTTCTCCAGCCCCAGGTGCCGGCCGTCGATCGTCAGGACCAGCGTGCCCGTCAGTTCGACCTTGCGGGACGGGTGGCGGCGGCGGACGAGGGCGGCGACTGCTTCGCTGAACGACTCGGCGCTGTTGGGGCAATGGGACATCGAACACCTCCTGTGGGAACGAACGGCTCTGCGCTGCCCTGGCCTTCCGGGGGCGGTCCGCGGCACACGCCGGGCCCGCCGCCGCGGCGTGACGCGGGGCACGGGGACTGTCGGATACCGGCCCTGACGTGTGAAGCGCAAACAGGTAACTTTTCAAGTTGCCGCGCCGGTCGTTCCGGCTGTACCGACCGGACCACCCCATGAACAACGTCCTCCACGAGTTCTTCGCGCGCCCGCACGACCGCCTGCTGGTCATCGCAGGGCCGTGCATCCTGGAGGACCCCGCCACCAACGAGCGGATCGGGACCGTCGTGCGCGACGCCTGCGCGGCGCTGGGCCTTCCCTACGTCTTCAAGGCCAGCTTCGACAAGGCCAACCGGTCCAGCATCAGGTCGAGCCGCGGCCCCGGTATCGACGCGGGCATGGACGAGCTGGCCCGGCTGCGCGAGAAGCTCGGCGTGCCGGTCACCACGGACATCCACGAGCCCGGGCAGGCGTCGGTCGCCGCGCGGACGGTCGACCTGCTGCAGATCCCAGCGTTCCTGTGCCGGCAGACCGACCTCTTGGTCGCGGCCGCCGAGACCGGCCGGCCGGTCAACGTGAAGAAGGGCCAGTTCATGGCCCCCGAAGAGATGCGCAATGTCCTGGCAAAGCTGGACGAGTGCGGTTGCCGCAACCGCATGCTGACGGAGCGCGGCACCTTCTTCGGTTACCACCGGCTGGTGACGGACCTGGTCGGCCTGGGCGACATGATGGCGCTGGGCGCACCGGTCTGCTTCGACGCGACGCACAGCACGCAGTTGCCCGGTGCGACGGGCACCGCCACCGGCGGACGCCCCGAGCGCGCGGCGCTGCTGGCACGCGCGGCGGTCTCGGCTGGCGTCGACGCGGTGTTCCTGGAGTGCCACCCGGAGCCCCGGAAGTCGGCGAGCGATGCGGCCACCATCCAGGCGCTGGACGCCGTGCCGGCGCTTCTCGCGCAGCTGAAGGCGGTGCGCGAGGCCTGCCGCGGCGCGATCGAGTCCGAGCGCGCGCGCTGACGCCGGGCCACGCTCCCGCACGAACCACGGCGATGGTGCTTCGTCCGCGCGCGCCCGGCGCCTAGAATGGACCCATGGCCGCGCCCTTCCGTACCTGCGATCACTGCTCCAAGCCGGCGGTGGTGCACAACACGGTCATCGTGAACGGCACGATGAACGAGCTGCACCTCTGCGAGGAGCACGCCGTGCAGGCCGGCATCCAGATGCCCGGCGCGGCGCCGATCAAGGAACTCCTGGGCCAGCTGGCGCAGACCGTCCCCGGCGGGCGCCCGCGCGGGCCCGCCTGCCCCGAGTGCGGCCACCCGTTCGCCGACTTCAAGTCGAGCGGCCTGCTGGGCTGTGCCTCGTGCTACGACGCGTTCGCCGCCACGATCGGACCGGTGGTCGAGCGCGCTCACGGCGGTGCCACGCAGCACGTGGGGCGCGTCCCGCTCTTGGGCGCGGCCGCAGGCGAGCGCACCGCGGCGGTGCAGCGCCTCTTGAAGGAGCTTGAGTCCTGCATCGCCGCCGAGCAGTACGAGCGCGCCGCACGCCTGCGCGACCGCATCCGCGAGATGCGCGCCGAGGGCACCCCGGAGGCCGCGCCGTGACGCCACCCCCCCTCCACGACCCCGCCGAGCTGGCATCCTCGCCGGACGTCGACGTGGTGATGAGCTGCCGCGTACGCCTGGCGCGCAACGTGGCGGGCTTCCCGTTCGTGGGCCGGGCGACCCACCCACAGCGCCGCGAGGTGCTGGAGAGCGTGCGCGCCGCCGTCGGCACCGACGAGTCCGCGCTGGGCCTGTCCGGCGGGCGCATCGCCGCCGAGGGCCAGCCGGGCCTGGCGTGGCTGGACATGCCGGCGCTCCCCAAGCGCGACCGGCAGATCCTGTTCGAGCGCCACCTGGTCTCCAAGCAGTTCGCGGAGGGCGATTCGCCGCGCGCCGTGGCGATCACCCGCGACGAGCGGTTCAGCCTGATGGTGAACGAGGAGGACCACGTGCGCCTGCAGGTGCTGCGCACCGGCAACGCGCTGCGCGAGGCCTTCGAGACCGCGGTCCGCGTCGACGACGCGCTGGCGAGGCGCATCGACTTCGCGTTCCACCCGCGATTCGGCTACCTCACGGCGTGCCCGACCAACGTTGGCTGCGGCATCCGCATCAGCGTGATGGTGCACCTGCGCGCCCTGCGCGCGACCAACGAGATCGAGAAGGTCAAGCGCGCAGCCAAGGAACTGCACCTGGCCGTGCGCGGCTTCCATGGCGAGGGCTCCGAGTCGCTTGGCGACTGGTTCCAGATCTCGAACCAGCGCACGCTGGGGGTGTCCGAGGCCGACCTGCTCGAGGAGTTCGCCGGCCGGATCGTGCCCGCCGTGGTGGCTTACGAGCGCGAGGCACGGCGGATCCTGATGGACCGCCAGCGGACGCTGCTGGAGGACCGCGTCTACCGCGGCATCGCAACCCTGAAGGCGGCGCGGATGCTGGGCCTGGACGAGACGATGAAGCTGCTCTCGGCGGTGCGGCTGGGCGCGTGCATGGGCATGCTTCCCACGGTCTCGCTGGACCGGCTGAACGCGCTCACCATCCAGCTGCAGCCCGCGCACCTGCGCGCCGCGCACCCGGCCATCGAGACCGAGGACGACGAACGCACCGCCCGTGCCCGCGTCTGCCGCGCGGTGCTGGGCGAGTGGCCGACGGCGTGAACGCGGCCTAGCCCGCGAAGATCGCGTCGGCGCCGGCCGCGAAGTCGAAGTCCTTCTGCGAGATGCCGCCCACGTCGTGGGTGCTCAGCGCCAGGGTGACCTTGCTGTAGCGGACCATGATGTCGGGGTGGTGCTGGACGCGCTCGGCCTCGGCGGCCACCTTGTCGACGAAGCGCATTGCGTGCACGAAATCCGGGAACGCGAACGTCCGCTGGATGACGCCCCCGCTCTTGGTCCATTCGGGCAGCGATGCGAGCTTCTCGGTGATCTGCTTCGCGGTGAGGCGAGCCATGGTGGAAGGGACTATACCTGCGCGCACGATGGCCACATCCGCGCCATGTTCCCGCATCGCGCCCAGCCCCACCGGGCCACTGCACCTGGGGAACGCCTGCACGTTCCTGGCGAACTGGGCACTGGCGCGGCGGATGGGCTGGACGCTGGTCCTGCGCATCGAGGATCTGGACGCCGACAGAACCGCCGCCGGCGCGGACGCCGACGTGCCCGGGATCCTGGAGTGGATCGGCATCCGCTGCGACGGCGAACCCGTGCGCCAGCGCGACCGGCTGGCGCGCTACGAGGACGCGATGGCGCGCCTGGCGGCCGCCGGGCTGGTCTACGAGAGCCCACACTCGCGGGCCGAGGTGCGCGAGGCCGCCGCCGCACTCAGCGCGCCGCACGCCGGCGACCCGCGCACCGCGTTCCCGCGCACGCTCCGGCCCGCCGACGCCGCGGCCTGGCGCTTCGCGAGGCGCGACGTCAACCACCGCTTCCGCGTCGACGACGGCGCAGAGCCCGTGCACGACGAGGTCTGCGGCGAGCGGACCTTCGACCCCGCGCGGGAAGAGGGCGACTTCATCGTGTGGACCAAGGCCGGCTGGCCCGCGTACCAGCTGGCGGTGACCGTCGACGACATCGCACAGGGCGTGACCGACATCGTGCGCGGCGACGACCTGCTCCCCTCGGCGGCGCTGCAGCAGCGCGTGCACCGCGCACTGGGCGCCCGCCCGCCGCGCTGGTGGCACCTGCCGCTGGTGGTCGACGCGTCCGGCCAGCGGATGGCGAAACGCCGGGGCAGCGCCAGCCTGGCGTCGCTGCGCGAGGCGGGCGTCGACCCTGCACGGATCGTGGGGCTGGCGGCATGGTGGATGGGCGCGCAGCCGAGCCCTGAACCGCTGGACGCCGCGCGGCTCCCGGCGCTGGTCGACGGCCCTATCCTGCGCTCCTGGCACGCCCGCGCCGCGGCGCGGCCACCCACGCTGGACGAACGGAGCCTCGCATGGCTGCACGCACGCTGAACGCCCACCTGCTCGCACCCGCCGCCATCGTCGCCACGGCGCTGGCCGCCGGCTGCGTCGGCACCGAGCTGAAGGACGGCGGCACCTACGGCACCACCATCGCGGGCAAGCCGTTCGCGCTGAAGATCAGCAGCTCGGCGGCAACCCGCGAGCGCGGGCTGGGCGGCGTCACGGACATACCCGCCGACGGCGGCATGATCTTCGTGTTCGCGGCCCCGGCCATGCAGGCGTTCTGGATGTACGACTGCGTGACGGACATGGACATCGTCTACCTGGACGGGCTGGGCTACGTCACCGCGATCCACACGATGACCAAGGAGCCGCTGCGCCGTCCCGAGGAGTCGGTGCAGCAGTACGGCGCGCGGCTGAAGCGCTACACCAGCAACATGCCGGCGCAGTACGTGATCGAGCTGCGCGCCGGCCGCGCCAAGGAACTTGGCCTGAAGTTGCAGCAGAAGATCGAGCTGGACCGCGAGGCGCTGAAGGCGGCGCTGCGATGAGCGGATTCGCGCGCACGCGGCCGCAGCCGGCGCCGGCGCGCGTCCTCGTGACCGCGACCGACCGGCGCCGCGCGCGCGCGGACGAGCTGGCCGCGGCGCTCCCGGGCCTGATCGGCGAGAACGCAAGCGCACAGTCCGTGGCGCTTCCCGCGGCGGCCGCGCAGGTGGCGGCAGGCGGCGTCAGCGCGATCGTGGTGGCGCTGGACGGACGGGACGTGCCGACCGGCCTGGGCGAGATGCTGGACGCCGCCGAGTTGGCGCGTGTCCCCGCCCTGATGCTGATCGACGACAGCGGCCGTCGGCGCGCAGGCACCGAGAGCGTGGCCGTCGAGCGCCTGGACGCACCGGCCGAGCTGATCGCCGCCGGCGTGCGCGGCATGCTGAGCCGCCAGGCCGAGGTCGAGCGCCTGAACCACGAACTCGCGATCGCCACGCGCTTCACCGGCGGACTGCGGTCGGAGATCGCGCGCATGCAGGAGGAGCTGCAGCTGGCCTCGCACGTGCAGCGCGAGTTCCTGCCCCGCGGGTTCCCGGCGCTCGGTTCGGTGCGCGTGGACGCCTTCTGGCGCCCCGCCAGCTACGTCTCCGGCGACATCTACGACGTGATCCGCCTGGATGAGCGCCACATCGGCGTCTTCATCGCGGACGCCGTCGGCCACGGCGTGCCGGCGGCGCTGCTGACGATGGTGATCTGCCGCGGCCTGCCCGCGAAGGACGTGGGCCACGGCACCTACCGCATCGTCCCTCCCAGCGAGGCGCTGGCGCGCATCAACGCCGACCTGATCGCGCACCAGGGCCGCACGACGCGCTTCGCGACGGCCGTCTACTGCACGATCGACTGCGTGACGGGCCGCGCGAGGCTCTCGAGCGCGGGCCACCCCGCGCCGGTCATCCTGCGTGCCGACGGCGCGCTGGAGACGATCGACGCCGGCGGCGGGCTGCTGGGCGTCTTCGACGGCGAGCAGTACCCCGAGGTCGAGGTCGAGCTGGGCCCCGGCGACCGGCTGCTGCTCTACTCGGACGGATTCGAGCAGGCCTTCCCCGGCGACCCGACCGGCGCGCGGCACGCACGCACGCCTTCGAAGCGGTACCTGGAGGAGTTCGCCGCGCTGCGCAGCGCACCCGACGTCGCGGCGATGGTCGAGCAGGTCGGGCGTCGCGTCGACATGCAGTTCGGGTCCGTGCACCAGGCGGACGACCTGACGCTGGTGGCGGTGGAACGGATCACGACGAACGCCGGGGCGGGGTGATGCAGCAGGCTTCCGGGCATGACGTCGCGATGATCGGCCTGGTGGGCACCGCGTGCGCGTGGGCAGTGGCTGGCCTGTTCCTGTGGCTCTGGTACAACCGAAGCCGCTTCATGCGGCTGCTGCGTGACGTGCCGACGGTGCCCATCAAGGGCATCTTCGTGGGCCTGACCGAGACGCGCGGCGTGGTCGAGCACGACGAACCGCTCGAGGCGGGCCTCACGGGCCGCAAGTGCGTCTGGCACGAGTGGAGCGTCCGCGAGCACTGGCGCCGAACGCAGCGCTACAAGGACCAGAAGGGCGTATGGCGCACCCGCATCGTCACGGGCAGCGACGTCGTCGCATCGGGCGGGCAGTGGACCGACCTGCGGCTTCGCGACGACACCGGGGCGATCATCGTCCGCGCGAAGGGCGCAGACTGGACGCCCACGTCGACGTTCCAGCGCACGGTGGGGATGCGCGACCCGCTGTACCGGACGAAGGCGCCGGGCGTCACCGTCAACGGAAGCACCGGGCAGCGCACCTTCTCGGAGAGCGCGGTGCCGATCGGCGCGACGGCGTGGGTGATGGGAAATGCGCACGTGCGCGCGGATGGCAATGCGCTGGAGATCGGCGATGGCGCCGAGGAGGGTGTGTTCATGATCTCGCTGGCGGGCGAGCGCTCGCACGCCGGCTGGGCGCACTTCTGGGCCGGGTTCGGGCTGGTGGCCGCGGGGTTCGCGGCGCTCGCGGGAGGCGCGGCGCTGGCGCCGGTGGCGGCACTGGTCGCACCCGGGCTGCCCCGGGACCTGCCGGTGCTCATCGGCGCCGTCGTTGGCGCGGTCGTCTTCGGCGCGGCGGCCGGGCTCCTGTGGGGCCTCCTGATCCGCAACGGCGCGGTGCGCGTCCGCACGCGCTGGGAGCGCTCGGCCAGCCTGGTGGACGTGGAGCTGAAGCGCCGGTCGGACCTGATCCCCAACCTGGCCGCCGTCGCGCAGGCGGGAGCGGTGCACGAACGGCACCTGCAGCAGTGCGTCGCCGCGCTGCGGGCCGGCACGCTGGCCAACGACGTCTGCCGCGTGCTGGCCGAGCGCTACCCGGCGCTGCAGGCCGATGGCGCGTTCCTGATGCTGCAGCGGCAGCTCGCCGACACCGAGGAGCGCATCGCGCTGGCGCGGAAGTTCGAGATCGAGAGCCGCCAGGCGCTGATCGAGCGGCTGCAGACGTTCCCCCAAGGCACGGTGGCCAGGATCATGGGCGTGGCGATGCCGCCGCCGCCGCTCCCCGTGCCGCCAGCGCCCGCTCGACCGCCAGCGTGACCATCTTGGCCAGGCAGTCGGCTTCCAGGTTCACGCGGCTGCCCGCCGCACGGTCGCGCAGCGTGGTCTTGGCCAGCGTCGCGGGGATCAGGGCGACCTCGAACCACCCCTCGCCCACCGCGGCGAGCGTCAGGCTGACGCCGTCCACGGCGACGCTGCCGCGCTCCACCAGGTGCGCCGCCACCGCGGGCGGCGCGGCGATCCGGGTGCGCCACTCACCGCCGTCGGTCCGCACGTGCAGCACCTCGCCGACGCCGTCGACGTGGCCCTGCACGATGTGGCCACCCATCAGCGTGGCGGCGGTCGCGGCATGTTCCAGGTTCACCGTCTCGCCGGGGCGCAGCGCCCCGACGGTGGTCAGCCCCAGGGTCTGCGGGACGACGTCGAAGCGCAGCGTGCGGTCGGCAGGTGTGCCCGGGACAGCGGCGACGACCGTCAGGCAGCATCCGTTCACCGCGACCGAGTCGCCGTCGCCTGGCACGTGCGTCCATCCGCAGGGGTCGATCTCCAGGCGGGCACCCGACGCCTGCGGGCGCAGGGCGAGGACACGGCCTTGGTGCTCGACGATGCCGGTGAACACGGTTGCGGGCGAGGGTGCGGTGGATCCGGGGGGCGGCGCGCGGCGCCGACGCGCTCAGTAGGCGCGGCGGATCGCGGCACCCGGATAGTAGGTCGAGAGGATCGCTTCCGCCGTGGCGCCCTTGGCGGCCGCGCCCTGCGCGCCGAACTGGCACATCCCCACGCCGTGGCCCAGGCCGGACCCCGTCAGGGTCACCTTGTCGCCGCTGACGGCGGCGGTGGCGATGGCGCTGCTGAACAGGCGATCGGCGGGCGGCTTCTCGCCCTCGCGCGCGTAGTTGACGGCTCGGCGGAAGTCCTCGGCGCGCATCTCCAGCGTGCGACCGCGGTCGTCGACGATGCGGATGCGCGAGGGCCGCCCGGCCGCGTTCTGCGCGACGACGCGCAGCGAGGCGATGCGGTTGATCGACGCGATCGCGGCAAGCGGCGCGTCGGCGATCTCGGTGACGCCGTTGGACGCGACGCGGGGCGCGGCGGCCGGGGCGGGCACGGCAGGCAGGGGCGCGGGCGCGGCGGGCGCGCCCCCCTGCACGGACGCCGACGCCACGGCCGCGGTCGCGGCGGGTGCCTTGGCGCCCAGTGCGCCGGCGGGCGGCGCGGTCTCGGTGCGCGTCGGCTCGGCAGCCTCCAGCTGGTCGTTCGCCCAGCGCCGCAGCTGCGCGCACATGGCCTTGTTGGAAAGCACCTGCTGCCAGCGGAACTTGGGGGCTTCCGCGCAGCAGTCACGGTCGGCCGCGCCCGCGCCGGTGCCCGCCATCAGCGGTGCGATGCCGTGGTGCGGGTTGCGCGTCAGCGACTCGGTGGCGTTCGCGGGGGTGCCGCCGCAGGTGCTGGAGTAGTACGCAGGCACCACGCGGCCGTCCCAGACGAGCACCATGCCGCGCGTCTTCGCCACGGCGTCGCGCGGGCGCTGGTCCTTCACCTCGCCCACCCACGCCTGGCTGGCTTCGCCCGCGATCAGGTCGTAGTGGCGGATCGCCTGCCAGTGCGCGTGCTCGCACACCGCGAAGCTGCGCGCGGCGATCGCCTGCGCGCGGAAGGTCTCGGGGTGCCAGTTCTTGAAGAGCTCCTTGGCCAGCACGCCGGGGAGGTAGCGCTCGAGCGGCACGTCGACCACCAGGTCCACGGCGCCGGGGCCGCCGCCCTCGGCGACCGGGACGATGCGCACCGGGCCGGGCCAATCGGTCTCGTCGTAGCCCACGACCACGCGCGCCTTGGGCAGCGGGCGGACCTCGACGGGCTGGATGCCCGCCAGTTCCTGGCAGCGCGACTTCGCGGTGCCGACGGCCTCGGTGACCGCCCAGCCGGTGCCGGTGAAGCGAACCTCGACGGGCGTGCGGTAGGCGCGCGGCGCGGCGCCGGGGGGCGCCACCAGCAGCGATCCGGAGGGGTGCGTGAAGCGTGGCGACGCATTCGCAGCACGGAGCGCGGCGATGCGTACGCGCAGGTCGGGCTCGGCGGTCGGCGGCGCGGGGCGGTGCTCCCAGGGATCGACCGGGGCGGGCGCGGCCGCCACGGGGGCGGGGGCGGGCGCGGGCACCGGCGCGGCGGCGACCGGTGCGCGCGGCGCGGCGGCCAACTCACGAGGCCGTGCCCGCTCGGGACCCGAGCAGCCGTGGATGACCAGCGCGGCGCCAAGGCAGCACCACAGGGCGGCAGGCGCCGCTTCGGGGGGAACGAACGTGTGGAGGCCTCGCCGCATCGCTTCCTTGCATCGGCTTCCTGCCGCGTCCTGCGGCAGAATTGGGGCCTTCGGGCCGGATCAGGCGCTCACTCGATCTCGCGCAGGCCCAGGCCGAAGTCAGCCAGCTTGCGCTTGATCTCGTCCAGCGAGTTCTGGCCGAAGTTCTTCACGCCCATCAGCTCGGCCTCGGTGCGCGCGGCCAGTTCGCCGATCGACGCCACGTTGAGGAGCTGCAGCGCCTTGCGCGCGCGGACCGTCAGGTCCAGCGACGACACCGTCTTGTTCAGGATGTCGGCCGGGTAACGGTCGCGCAGGGAGTCGATGTACTCCTTGTTGGCGCGCGCCACGTAGCCCTGGTCCAGGCCCTGGCCCAGGCGCAGGCCGCGCTGCGCCAGCATCTGCTCGATCTCGGTCAGACTGGTCTCGCCGAAGTTCTTGTAGGAGAGGAGCTCCGCCTTCGTGATCATCAGCAGGTCCCGCAGGGTGCGGATGTTCATCTTCTTCAGGCAGTTGCGGCTGCGCACGCTCAGCTCGAAGTCCGTGACCGGCGTGTCGAGCTCGGCGTTGCGCTTCGCTTCATTGCGGCTGTCGTCCTCGTCGTAGACCGCGTTCTTGCTGGCGACGACGTCCTTCATGAACAGGCGCGCGCGCTCGTGGTTCGGGTGCGCGTCCAGGATCTTGCGCAGGCAGCGCTCGGCCTGGTGGATCTCGCCGCGGTCCTCGTGCAGCACGGCCAGGTTCAGCAGCGCGTTCACGGGCGGGGTCGGCATCGCGCAGACCTGCGAGTACAGCAGGACGGCCTCGTCCTCCTCGCCCATCAGGTCAAGCATGTAGGCCAGGCGGAACAGGTGCTCCGGCTTGCGGTCGCGCCGGCACGCCTCGCGGTACTCGACGACCGCGCTCAGGCGGTCGCCTGCGCGCTCGCGCTCCAGTCCCTTGGCAAAGTGCGAGGCGGCGCCCTGCGGGTCGTTCGCAACCGTGGACGTGCCGCCGATGACCGTGTCGAGACCGGGGTGGGACATGCTCTCAATGCTCCGTGAGGATCGCTGTGCGGGCCCGTGGAATACGGGCCGGACGGGAAGTGTAGCCGACACCGCAAGCCCCCCGGGTGGCGCGGGTTATCGCGCGGGTTGTCCACCGTCCGTGCCCGGGATCCCGGCGGCGGCCTCGCGGGCGGCTTCCTCGGCCGGGGTCTCCAGGACGCGGATCGCGCGCCACGCGCCGCGGCCCCAGCGCACCGCCAGCATCACCGCCAGCAGCACGATGTATCCGCTGGCGGCGATCCACGGCCCCATCGGGCCCATGCCTGGGGCCCAGCGCACCAGCGCCCACCCGCCGCCCACGATCACCACCCAGCTCAGGAGCGCGCTGGCGATGCCAGGCCAGAGCGTGTCGCCGGCCCCGCGCAGGGCGCCCAGCAACACGATGCCCACGCCGTCGAACACCTGGAAGAGGGCCGCCGCCACCATCATCGACGAACCCAGCGCGACCACCTGCGCCGCGGTCTCGGGTGCGGTGTTCGCGCCCTCGGCGAAGACCCCGATCAGCGGACCGCGGAAGAGGAGCATCAGCAGCCCGCACGCGCCCATGTACGCGACCGTCAGCCACAGCGCCGTGCGGGCGCGCGCGGCGGCCACGTCCGGTCGACCCGCGCCGATGTAGCGCCCCACGATGCTGGTCACCGCGATGCCGAAGCCGATGGCCGGCATGAACGAGAGGTGCATGTACCGCAGCGTGCTCCAGCCGGCAGCCAGCGCGACGTCGCCGAAGACGCCCACCAGCACGCTCATGAAGATCGCCCACGTCAGGATGTCGCTCCCCTGCTGCAGCGCGACCGGCGTGCCCAGGCGCACCAGGTCGCGGACGGCCGCCCCGTCGAAGCGCCACCGTGCGCGGATGCCGAACTCTGCGTCCATGCGCCGTCCCAGGAAGAGGGCCAGCGGGATCGCGCACTCGACCGCGGTGCCGGCGACCGTGCCGTACGCGGATCCCACGACGCCCATCGGCACGATGCCCGGCACGCCCGGAAGCCCGAAGCGCGGCACGCCCTCGCGGCCGAACACCAGCACGTAGCTCAGCAGCAGGTTGACGACGTTGCCGGCGATCGCGGCGACGGTGATGACCCGCGGCCGCTGGATGCCGAAGAAGAAGTTGCTCATCGCCTTGCCGCCGACGACGACCACGCTGCCGAGCACCAGCACCTGCGCGTAGTCCGACTCCATCCGCGTGATGTGCGGCGAGTGGCCCATCAGACCGA
>JBIKJV010000141.1:0-6964 GCA_044360755.1 Phycisphaerales bacterium | reverse complement strand
CTCGCGGTGATCGCCTGCCGGTAGTGCTGGTCGGCCACGTCGCCCGCGGCGAAGACGCCGGGGATGTTCGTGTACGAGCTGCGCGTCTTCAGCGCCACGTAGCCCTTGTCGTCGAACTCGATGCCGGTGCCCTGCAGGAACTTCGTGGCCGGCGAGTGCCCGATCGCGATGAAGAGGCCCTTCACGTCCAGGCGGCGCGTGGCGCCGGTCTTCACGTCCTTCACGACGACGGCTTCCAGCTTCTCGGCGCCCACGACGTCCTCGACCGCGCTGTTCCACACCATCTCGACCTTGGGGTTCGAGAGGACGCGGTCCTGCATGCTCTTGCTGGCGCGCAGCGTGTCGCGGCGGTGGATCACGTAGACCTTGCTGGCGAACTTGGTCAGGTAGCTGGTCTCCTCCATCGCCGTGTCGCCGCCGCCCACCACCGCGAGCGGCTGGTTGCGGTACGCCGGCAGCGCGCCGTCGCAGACCGCGCACGCGCTGACGCCGCCGCCGTTCATCGCCAGCTTCAGCTCGTTGGGGTGGCCCAGCCAGTTGGCCGTGGCGCCGGTCGAGATGATCACGCTCTGCGCGTGGACCACCTTGCCGTCACTGTCGGTCAGCACGAACGGGCGCTTGGAGAATTCGCAGCGGTCGATGTTGGCGTCCACCACGCGCGTGCCGAATCGCTCGGCCTGCTCGCGGAACTTCGCCATCATCTCGGGACCGGTCACGCCATGCGGGAAGCCGGGGTAGTTCTCCACCTCGGTGGTCAGCATCAGCTGGCCACCCGGCAGCACCGGCGCGGGGTTCGTCGCGGGCACGCCGACGTAGACGACGGGGTTCAGGTTGGCGCGGGCGGCATAGATCGCCGCGGTCCAGCCCGCGGGGCCCGACCCGATGATGACGACCTTCTCGGCGTTTCCGTGGGACATCTCGTCTGCTCCTTCGTGCGGCGCGGGCGCACGCGGCGCCCGGCGGCGGTTACTTCGAACCCTGCTGCCGGCTCAGCGCGCGCAGCGACGGCCACGCGACGAAGTCGCCCGACAGGCCGTCGAACGTCGCCTTCGCGGCGCCGCCGTCCTCCTTGTCGACGCCGCGCGCATAGAGCACGGCACCGGTGATCTGCAGGCGGCCGTAGTCCGACTCGATCGCGCGGGGCGCGGCCAGCTTGGCGTACTGCCAGCGGCCGTAGTCGGGATCCCACGGGTCGTAGTCGAAGCGCTTGACCGAGTAAACCGCGTAGGTCGCCTCGAACCCGCGCGGCCAGTCGCCCTGATCGCGGTACGCCGCGCACAGCGAGGCTGCCAGCGCGGTGCCGTTGAGCTCGGCGTTCAGCCGCTGGCGCAGCGCGAACAGCTTCTCCAGGTCCTTCGCCATCAGCAGCACCATCGAGTAGCGCATCTTGTTGGTGCGGCTCTTCGCGGTGGGATTGTTCAGCAGGGTGTCGTAGTAGCGCACGCGCCACCGGCGCCACCAGTCGTCGTACACGCTGGTCAGGCGGATGCGGGTGGCATCCAGCGAGCCGTGGACGTCGGCGATCTGCGCCCAGCGCTTGGCGGCGCCGAAGCGCGTCAGCGGCTCGTCCTTCGCCTGCAGCTCACCCATCGCAAGCGCCAGCTTGCCGGCGTCGGGCTGGCCCTGCGCGTCGAACAGCTGGACCAGCATCAGCTCGGCCAGCACGCGGTCGCCCTCGGGCATGTCCAGCCGGCGCAGGCGCTCGGCGTCGGACGGGTGGATGAAGGGGAACCCGTTCAGGCCGGCCTTCTTCAGCACGGCCGCAGGGATCTGGTCGAGGAACGTCTGCATCAGGTCGCGCTCGACCGAGCAGAGGTCCGACATCCGCTCGAGGGCGAACCGCTTCTCTTCCAGGAGCTGCTGGTCCGCCACCTTGCGCAGGAACTTCAGCGTCGCCACGCCCAGGTCGAAGGCCTCCTGGAACTTCTTCTCCTCGCCCAGGCGGTAGCTCTCGGCGGTCACCCAGCACAGGATCGTGTCGAGCGGCTTCAGGTACGCCGGGTCGCTGACGAAGACGCCCAGCCCGTCGCCCAGGCCGATGAAGAACCCGCGCTCAGCGAACCCGGGCGGCACGCTGGGGCGGCCATAGGGCAGCCCGAACGCCACCTGCGCCTGCGCGTCCATGATCGCCTTGCCCATCGCGCCGTTGGCGGCGGCCCAGGCCTTGACCTTGGCCCAGTCCTTCATCCCCGGCCAGATGGTGGTCAGGTTGAAGTCGGCGCCGACCGGCATCGGCGCCTCGGTCATCTTCATGTACGCCTCACCGACGGCCTTCCAGCACTTGCTCTTGTCCTGCACGACCTTCATCGGCAGGTTGAGGGCTTCGATCGCCTTGGGGTCGTCCGCGCGGGCGGGTGCGACGAGTGCGGCAAGGCCGAGGACGGCGGCGGCAAGGAATCGTGCAGGTGCCATGGGGGCCGCAAGGGTAGCAGAAAGTCGACTAGACTCGGCCGTTTCCAGCTGGCCCAGCCCCCCGCGGAGCACTCACCGATGACGAACGCCCCCTCGCCCTGCAACGTCCTCCTGATCGGCACCGGCGGCCGCGAGCATGCCATGGCGTGGAAGCTGCGGCAGTCGCCTCGCCTGGGGCAGCTGTGGGTGCAGCCCGACGCCAACGCCGGGATCCGCGCGCTGGGCCGCACCTGCGACGCACCGTTCACGGCCCGCGAGCGCTTCTTCCTGAAGAGCTGGCTGGACAAGAACGAGATCCACCTGGTGGTGATCGGGCCGGAAGGGCCGCTCTCGGAAGGCCTGGCCGACGAACTGGCCGCGCCCCACCGCCGCGTCTTCGGCCCGTCCAAGGACGGCGCGCGCCTGGAGTTCGACAAGTCCTTCGCGAAGCAGGTGATGCGGCAGGCCAACGTCCCCACCGCCGACGGCCGCAGCTTCACCAACTACGAGACCGCGCGTGCCTACGTGGACGCGCGCGACATCCCGCTGGTCATCAAGGCGTCCGGGCTGTGCGCAGGCAAGGGCGTCGTGGTCTGCTCCAACCACCGCGAGGCCGTTGCAGCCCTCGACCGGATCATGAAGTCCCGCGAATTCGGGGATGCCGGCGGCACCGTCGTGATCGAGGAACGCCTCGTCGGCCAGGAGATGAGCGTGCTGGCACTGGTGGACGGCCGCTCGATCACCGTGCTGGACCCCTGCCAGGACCACAAGCAGGTGGGCGAGGGCGACACCGGCCCGAACACGGGCGGCATGGGCTCCTACTGCCCCACCCCGCTGGCCACGGAGCAGGCCATGGCCGAAATCACCCGCGAGGTGCTGGTGCCCACCGTCGACGCGCTGCATCGCGACGGGATCAGCTTCCGGGGCGTGCTCTACGCCGGCATGATGCTGACGCCGGGCGGGCCAAAGGTGCTGGAGTTCAACACGCGCTTCGGCGACCCCGAGACCCAGCCCCTGATGGCGCGCCTGCGCGGCGACCTGGTGGACATCCTCTGGAAGACCGCGGGCGGCGAACTGGACCAGGCCGAGGTCGATTTCGACCCCCGCTGCGCCTGCTGCGTGGTGGTCTGCAGCGAGGGCTACCCCGGCAGCGTCCGCAAGGGCCAGCCAATCGAGGGGATCGAGGCTGCCGAGGCCTGCGGCGGCCCGGATGAACAGGTCATCGTCTTCCATGCAGGAACCACGACGGATCCTGAAGGGAAGCTGGTCACGGCCGGCGGCCGGGTGCTGGGCGTGACGGCGCTGGCCGCCGATCTCCAGCGGGCGCAGGCCCTTGCGAACGAGGCCGCTGGAAGGATCCGCTTCCCGGGGGCCTTCTTCCGCCGGGATATCGGGCACCGGGTTCTGGGGCTGCAGCCCGCGGCCGCCAGCCGAAGCCCGGGCTGAACCCGCCCCTGCGCCGGCTGCCCCGTTGAGTTTCCGGCCGCCTGTGGTTGTCGGCGCAACAACCGCCAAGTAACGTCCGTATCTGCTCTGTAGACGACCGCGGAGGCGCCTCCGCGGCCCGTCGACGCATGTGGTTCGGATGCGCTGCGATGGAACGCCGCGCGTGGAGAGTTGAACAGATGATCATCCGCCTCGCTTCGACCGTCGTGCTCGCAGGTGTGGTCGGTGGCCTCTTGGCCGCCACCCCGCTGGCCGGCACCGGCACCTCCGGCTCGGTCTCGGTTTCCGCGGCCCGTTCGGTCGCGACCGCCCCGTCGTCCAGCACCCCCGCCCGCGAGATCGCGAAGGGTGATGTCGACCCGGGCCAGGCCCTCGAGCCCCGGGTGCCGTTCAAGAAGGTCCCCAACGAGCGCATCCAGCTGCCGGTCGACCCCGTGAGCGGTCGTCCCATGTGGACCGGCCGCCTCGGCGTGAAGTTCCGCGACGATCTGCGCATCCGCGCCGACCGCACCCCCAGCGAGTTCGTCCGCGGTGCGGACGGCCGTCCGGTGGCCACGGTCACCGAGACCCTCCGAAAGCTCGGCGGCAACGTCCGCCAGATGCTCAACCGTTCCGCCGAGGACCTGGCGGCGCTCGAGGCCCGCTCGGCGGCGAAGTCCGGCCAGGCGCAGGCGGACCTCGCCTCGATGGTCTGGGTGGACGTCCTGCCCGAGCGGCTCCTGGACGCGGCGCGCGCGTTCAACAGCCTGGACATCGTGGAGTGGGTGAACATCGAACGGGTCGTGCTTCCGGACGGAACCGACAGCCAGTCCGAGCAGAAGGGCTGCGGCGCCAACGGCCCCGCGGACGGCATCGGCATCACCAACTGCTACACGTCGTCGCCCGACAGCCGCTGCTCGACGCTCGGCGGCGGCCCCGGCTGCAACGACCCGGGCGCGTGCACCGCTGACCCGCAGGGGCCTACGTGCCGCTACGGCTGCAACAACGTCAACTGCTGCGAGATCGTCTCCGACCTGCTGCCCAACTGCAACGACGAAGGCCAGGGCCAGGGTTGGGACGCGCTCTGCGCCACCTACGCCAACATCCTCTGCCAGGGCACCGTCTACGACACGAATCCCCCCACGCAGGGTGACGGCCCGGCTTCGTCGACTCCCTCGACGCCGAGCAGCTACAAGTTCGACCCGTGCTTCGCGATGCGCGGCCCGTTCGACTTCGCGATGAGCTCGGACATCCTGATCCAGGGCGCCGTCGTGACGCCGGCCGGGGTGCAGTCGGTTCCGAGCCAGCTGATCTCGTACACCACCGATGCCACCGGCGCCTACGTGGACGGCAGCGCAACGTTCATCGCGTACCCATCCAACCAGCTTGCGGACGAGGGCAACCCGGCCACCGACGTGCCGCAGCGGGCGCAGCCCGATCCGAGCCTCGAGGGCGCATACCTCGCGCTTTCGGCCGGCTGCTTCTCGGATCACTCGTTCGCCGGGTGCAACCAGGTGTCGTGCTGCGTCTACGTGTGCCGCACCGACCCGTCGTGCTGCGTCGTCGGGTGGGATGCGAACTGCATCGACCTGGCCCAGAACGCCCCCAGCGGCGTCCTGTTCCCCTCGCCGTGCACGGGCCAAGAGCTTCCGTCGGGCAGCTTCCCGCCCGCCGGTCCGACGCCGCTGCTGACCGCCGGCCGGATCGACCTCGGCGGAGGCAGCTTCGGCAACGCCCGTGGCTACCAGAACTACACGCTGTCGACCCCGATCCTCGGGCCGTTCGACACGCTCCCGGCCGGCCAGGCGTACTTCGTGACCCCGCCGACGGTCAACGCCAGCAACCCGCTCACGCCCGATCCGCTGCGTCTCGACCCGAACTCGAGCCTCGGCACGCTGGCCGTCATCAACAGCGGCTACCGCGGCGGCGGCCTGGATCTGGAGGGCTACGACCAGATCGTGACCCAGCTGGGCATCAACCCGACCACCAAGGCGCACGGCAACGGCATCAAGGTGGCGGTGATCGAGCACGCGGCCTACGTGAACCACGAGGACCTGGTGAACCGCACCATCGGTGAGGCAGGCCAGACGCAGCTGCTGGTCATCTCCGACCCGATCGACCCCAACCACGGCACCGCGGTGCTGGGCGTCATCGGTGCCGAGCAGAACTCGATCGGCGTCACCGGCATCGCGCCGGCATGCCAGCTGCGCTTCTACCCGATCGTCAGCCGTGAGGAGGGCAACCGCCTCTACAACGCGCTGACGAACGCGATCGTCGACCTCAGCGAGGGCGACGTCGTGAACATGTCGATCGGCCTCGGCGGCGGCAACACGATCGTGTCCGACCCGACGGTCTTCACGCTCGTCCAGGTCGGCACCGCCGCGGGCATCACCTTCGTGGCATCGGCCGGCAACAGTGCCAGCCCGGTCGTCACGGCTCCGGAAGGGGTCGACGGCGGCGATAGCGGCGCGATCATCGTCGGCGCCTGCTGGCCGGGCTTCCAGGTGGGCCAGCTGACCGACGCGATCTCCCGTCCCGGTCCGGTGATCGGCTTCAACTACTGCCGCCTGAACTTCTCGAACTTCACCGACCCCGAGGCACAGGCCCCGGCCGGGCAGGTGCACATGTCCGCATGGGGCACGGGCGTGACCACGGTGGGCTACGGCGACCTCTTCAACGGAGACAACGTCAGCAGCGACCCGCTGCAGGTGAACAAGCTGCGCTCGTACACGGCGGCGTTCAACGGCACCAGCTCGGCGGCCCCGATCATCGCGGGCTTCTGCGCCCGAATGCAGAGCTTCTCGAATGCGTACTTCGGCGTGCCGCTGCCGCCGACGGCCCTTCGCGGCGTCCTGTCGAACACCGTGAACCGGCAGTGCGGCATCGACTACGCCTCGCCGTCCTTCCCGGGCTACCCCGAGGGCGGATCGCCGTGGGCCGGCGACATCATCCCGATCGGCCAGGGCGGCCAGCTGGCACGGATCGGCGGCTTCCCGCGCGCGAAGACCTGCGTGTCGGCGGCGATCTCCAACACCTACGGTGCCACGCCCACCCAGTGGGAGCTGATCGCCGGCACCTACATCTCGGGCAGCCGCTTCTCGATCCGCCAGGTGGACCTCAACACCCTGCGCATCAACTCGGTGCGCCG
>JBIKJV010000140.1:0-6967 GCA_044360755.1 Phycisphaerales bacterium | reverse complement strand
TCGGCGGTGGCGCCCGAGAGCACGACGCCCACCTGCCACTGGCCGTCCAAGCCGCGCAGGAGCGACTCGGTGCCCGGCGAGAGCGTGTACGCACGCGACTTGGTCATGTCCTCGGTCACGCGCACGCGCGGCGCGTCGGCGATGCCCACCGCGGCCACGGCGATGACCGCCATCGCGGCCAGCGCCAGCGCCACGCGGCCGCGCGAAGCCAGCGCCGCCGGCAGCGCCGGGCGCGCGACGGTCAGCACCGCCGCGCCCAGGAACCACGCGCACGCGGACAGGAAGAACGCCGCGTTGCCCGTGTCGAAGAGCCCGAAGAGGAAGTCGTCCAGCCGCCGCAGCGGGTCCAGCGCGAACGCCGCATACGCCGCGCGGCCGGGCAGCAGCGCAGGCACGCCCTTGGCCAGCGCGATCCACGTCAGCCACAGGAACACGGTCAGCAGGTACGCGCCCACCTGGTTGCCGGCGAGCGCCGACATCAGGATGCCCGTCGCCACGTACGCCGCGCCCGCAAGCAGCAGGCCCGCGATGCCGGTGGCCGCCTCGGCCCAGTCGGGCGACGCGAACCACTCCAGGACCGCCAGCTGCGCCAGCGCCGGCACCGCGACTGCCAGCGCCAGCAGTGCGACCAGCGCCGCGAACTTGCCCAGCACGATCGCCCCGAACCCGGCCGGCGACGCCGCCAGCGACGCCCACGTCGCGGCGCGCCGCTCCTCGGCGATCGAGCGCATCGAGAGCGCCGGCGCGACCAGCAGCACGGCCCAGCCCATCGCGATGAACGTGCCGCGCAGCGTGGCCGGCGCCCCGCCCTGGAACACCGACAGCGCGAAGACCGTGCCCGCCAGCGCGGCGGACGCCGCCACCACGCTCCAGCCGAGCGCCGTGCCCATGAGGAGCGCCCACTCGCGGCGCGCGATCGCCAGGGCCGCGCGGATCACGCCGCACCCCCGGCGCGCGGCACCATGCGCAGGAAGAGGTCCTCCAGGCTGGCCTCGCGCAGTTCGGCGCGGCGCAGCGGCACGCCGCCGGCCGCGATGGCCCGCGCCGCGGCATCGGCGATGCCCGCATCCACCGCGTCCACCTGCACGCGCCACCAGCCGTCGTCGCCGCGCACGGCACGTACCTCGCGCACGCCCGGCAGCGCGCGCAGCAGCGCCGCGCAGTCGCGTTCGGCCTCCAGCAGCAGCACGGCCGCCGCGGCGCCGCGGGCGCGCAATTCGGGCAGCGTGCCGTCCGCCACCACGCGGCCGCGGTCCACCAGCACCGCGCGGTCGCAGCTGGCCTCGACCTCGGCCAGCACGTGGCTCGAGAACAGCACCGTCGCCCCGCCGGCCAGTTCGCGCAGCAGCGCGCGGAAGTCGCGCACCTGCGCCGGGTCCAGGCCAGAGGTCGGTTCATCCAGCACGATCGCCGTGGGCCCATGCACGATCGCGCCGGCCAGGCCCACGCGCTGGCGGTAGCCCTTCGAGAGCTGCCCGCAGAGCCGGCGGCGCACGTCGGCCACCTGGCAGCGGGCCAGCGCGCGGTCGATCGCGGCCGCGCGGTCGCGGCGCGGGACGCCGTACAGGTCGGCGCGGAACCGCAGGTATTCGTCCACGCTCAGGTCCGGCTGCAGCGGGCTCTCCTCGGGCAGGAACCCGATCGCCCGGCGGACCGCGGCGCCCTCGGCACCGTCCGCGCCCATCCGGCGGCCGTCGATCGTGACCCGGCCGACGTCCGCCGCCAGCACCCCCACCACGATCCGGATCGTCGTCGTCTTGCCGGCGCCGTTGGGGCCCAGGAACCCGCAGACCGACCCGCGGGGCACCGTGAACGAGACGCCGTCCACCGCGGCCACACGGCCGAATCGCTTGACGATGCCGTGGATCTCGATCATGCGCGGGGGGCGTATGGTACCTACACTTCCCCACGTCCCATCCGGACCGCACGGAGCGCGAGATGTCCCCGAACGCCCGAAAAGACATGCACGGCGGCGACCCAGCCCTCCTCCTGGAGGAGATCGGCGACGGCATCGGCGTGGTCGACCGCGCGGGCGAGGTGCTGTGGATGAACCATCGGCTGGAGGCCGTCTCGCCCGAGACGCTCCGCCGCTTCTGCGACTGCTGCAAGGACCTGCTGGATGAGCTGGCGCGCGACGGGATGGACCGCCGCACGCACCTGCGCAGCTTCCGCGCGGGCGACCGTTCGTGGGAAGTGGCGATCACGCCGCTGGTGCCGGACGGCGAACAGGCCGCGCCCGCCGAGCGCGTGGTGGGCGTGCTGCACGACGTGACCACGCGGCAGCGCATCCTGGACCGCGTGGACGACATCGACGCCGCCGGCGCCGACCTGCTGGCGCTGGACGCCAAGACGATCAACCCGCTGAACGTCGCCGAGCGCCTGCGCCTGATCGAGGGCAAGATCGTCGGCGCGCTGGACCGCCTGTTCGGGGCGCGCCAGTTCGAGGTGCGCCTGCTGGACCAGGCCACGCAGAAGCTGGAGCTGGTCACCAGCCGCGGCATCGAGCCGCTGCCGCCCGGCCGGTTCCTGTACGCCAGCCCCGAGGGCAACGGCATCAGCGGCCACGTCGCGTCGAGCGGCGAGGCCTACCTGTGCCGCGACGCCGCGACCGACCACTTCTACGTGCCCGGCCTGGAGGGCGCGCTGAGCAGCATGACCGTGCCGCTCCTGCTGCACGACAAGGTGGTCGGCGTCCTGAACGTCGAGAGCCGCGAGGAATCGCGCTACGACGAGGAGGACCTCCTCTGCCTGGAGCTGCTGGGCCGCTACGTGGCCATGGCGCTCAACATCCTGGACATGCTGGTGGTCGAGCGCTACACGACCAACCAGCGCGTGAGCGGCGCGCTGCGCGACGAGATCACCGCGCCCATCGGCGCGATCCGCGCGGCCGTCGACCACCTGAAGCGCGACCCCGACGTCCCGCCGCAGGCGATCGCCGAGCTGGAGCGCGCCATCGCCAGCGTCGAGCAGCGCGTGCGCGGCGCCACCGGCGGCCCGCAGACCGTGCTGGGCGTCGACCGCCTGGACCGCACGAAGGGCGCCGACCCGGACATCGCGGGCCGCCGCATCGCGGTGATGGACGACGAGGAAGGCGTGCGCGGCGCAGTGACCGGCGTGCTGGGCGAGGCGGGCGCGATCGTCGACAGCTTCCCCGACGGCGAGGCCGGCTGCGAAGCCGTGCTGCGCGCCGGCAAGGAAGGCCGCCCCTACGACGTGGTGATCAGCGACGTGCGCATGCCCGCGCGCAACGGCTACGAGGTCTTCCGCGTGGCCAAGGAGACCTGCCCCCGCACGCAGGTCATCCTGATGACGGGCTTCGGCTACGACCCGAACCACTCGATCGTGCGCAGCACGCAGGAAGGCCTGCACTGCTTCCTGTTCAAGCCGTTCCAGGCACAGCAGCTGCTGGACGAGACGCGCAAGGCGATCGCCGAGTGGCGCGGCGAACGGCCGCTCAGCAGCGGGTTGTGAGCGACGCGGGCGCGCGGCGGCGTCGGTCAGAGACGCTCAGCGCCGATCCGCCACCAGCAACCGCCAGAATCCCTCGAAATCCTTGCGGACGTCGGCATTCGCCAGCGCCGGATTCGCGCGCGCGGCAGCCAGCACGGCGTCGCGCTGGCGGTGGCCGATCTCGACCACCAGCCGTCCGCCGGGCCGCAGCCATTCGTGCGCGCCCGCGATGAGCGGCGCCAGCACGTCCATCCCCTGCGCGCCACCGGCCAGCGCGGTGCGCGGCTCGTGGTCGCGGACGTTGGGGGCCATCTCGTCCCATTCGTCGTCGGCCACGTAGGGCGGGTTCGAGACCAGCACGTCGAAGGTGCCGCGTTCGTCGGCGCGTAGCGGCGCCCACAGGCTGCCGGCGCGGAAGTCGATGCGTGCGGCCATGCCGTGCGCGACGGCGTTCGCGCGGGCCAGGTCCAGCGCGGCGGGCACCAGGTCGGTGGCGACGAATGCGGTGTCGACGGCGCGCTTCGGGTCGCCCGGCTCCGCGGTGCGGCGCTCGCCGGACAGGCCAAGCGCGGTGCAGACCGTGATGCAGCCGGTGCCCGTGCCGATCTCCAGCACGCGCACCGGGATACTGCCGCGCTCGGCGGCGGCGCGCGCGGCGGCGATGCACTCCTCGACCGCATGCTCGGTGGCGGGACGCGGGATCAGCGTCGCCGGGCCCACGGCGAACCGCTTGGACCAGAACCAGGCCTCGCCCACCAGGTACTGCACCGGCTCGTGCCGCGCGGCGCGCTGCACCAGCGCGCGCAGGCGCTCCAGTTCGTCGGCCGACGCCGGACGGTCGGCTTCCATGTACAGCCGCATGCGCTCGGCCCGGATCACGTGGCCGACCAGCATCTCGGCGCACACGCGCGGGGAATCGACCCCCTTTTGCGCCAGGTGACCGTCGATCCAGCGCAGCAGGCGCCGGGTGGTCCACGGCGCGGTCGGGTCATCCCCGCCGCGGTGCGCTGCGGAATCGTTGCGGGCGGGCGCATCCATGCAGGGGATATCCTATACCCCTTCCCCACGAACCCCGGAACAATGGAAGAAACGATGAGCGAGATCCTCACCACCGTCCGTGACCGCGCGCAGTCGAGCGGCCGCTTCGCAGCGGTCACCCTGGACGGCACCACGCTGCGCTGCCGCGCCAAGGGCGCCGACGCGTGCTACGTCGTCGACCGCGAAGGCGACGGCTGGGCCGTCAGCCTGCTGACCGCCGACCGCTGGCTGAGCGAGTCGATCGAAGGCGACATGCTGGAAGGCCGCGACACCGCCGAGGAGCTGGTCGACGACGAACTGGTCGACGTCGGCTTCCCCGGCCGGTGCCAGCCGGTCAAGCACTTCCGCGACGACGCCAAGCAATACGTCTTCCGCAGCCGAGTGCCGCTGGACGGCGGCAGCGACGCCGCGGCGCTGACGGCCACGTACCTCCTGGCCTTCGAGGCCGCATTCGCGAACCTGGGCGACATGCAGGGCGGTGACGCGGAGTGAGCGAACGCCCCGTCAAGGTCCTGATGCTTGGCTGGGAGTTCCCCCCGTTCATCACGGGTGGGCTCGGCACGGCATGCCACGGCCTGACGAAGGCGCTGGACACGCTGGGCACCGAGGTGACGTTCGTCCTGCCCAAGGGCATCGGTGGCGAGCATGCATCGCACGTCGATCTGGTGGTGCCCGGCGGCGACGCGGGCGCCAACGTCGCGACGCGCGCGTCGGATGCGCGGCCCACGGGGCTGCCGTTCGACCGGCGCGGCGCGGACCGCGGAATCGCGGCGCGGCGCAACGCGGCAGAACCCCTGCCGGCGCCGTTGGTGACGGCCCTGGCGGCGGCGGCGGGAACGGCAGTGCCCGGCACGCCCGCCGGCGCCACGGCACCCACGGCCGCGGGCAGCGACCGCCCCGCCGGCGCCCCCGCGCACGCGGCGGACACCGCGCTCGGCCGCACGATCCGCCTGCTGGCGGCACCATTCGTCGCATCGGGGGCGTACTCGTCGCCCGCCGCGCGCGCCGCGCTCGAGCGCATCGCGATCGCCAGCGCCGCACCGCAGCGCCTGCTGCGGCCGGGCGCGATCGGCGGCGGCCTGCGCGCCGAGGACATCGGCGCCGGCCTGGTCGAGGGCCTGGACGAGCACGCGCGCCACGAGATGCTGGGCATCCTGGAGGCGTGGGAGCGCACCGGCGCGGACGACCCGTCGGCGTTCGCGGAGATCGTCGAGATGTCGCGCGCCGTGCGCGCCGCCGTGCCCGAGTCGGGCGGCCGCGGCGCGGGCCTGGCACTGGCGCGCGGCGGCAGCGCACCCGACTACTCGGGCGACCTGCTGGCGCAGAGCGAGGCCTACGCGCGCTTCGTCGTCGAGAGCTGCCGCGGAAAGCCGTTCGACGTGATCCACGCGCACGACTGGCTGACCTACCCGGCCGGCATCGCGCTGGCCCGTGTCACGGGCAAGCCCCTCGTCGTGCACGTCCACAGCACGGAATTCGACCGCTCCGGCGAGCACGTCAACCAGCCCGTCTACAACATCGAGCGCCGCGGCATGCACGCGGCGGTGCGCGTCATCACCGTCAGCATGCTGACGCGCAACATCTGCGCCAACCGCTACGCCGTGAACCCCGCCAAGTGCGACGTGGTCTACAACGGCGTCGACCTGGACCCGAAGGCCCTGGGCGTGCGCACGATCGAGAAGCAGGACCGCATCGTCCTCTACTTCGGGCGCATCACGCTGCAGAAGGGCCCCGAGTACTTCGTGCACGCGGCCAAGCGCGTGCTCGAGGTGATCGAGGACGTCAAGTTCGTCGTCGCGGGCAGCGGTGACCAGGCCCAGCGCATGATCGAACTGGCCGCGCAGCTGGGCATCGGCCACAAGATGCTCTTCACCGGCTTCCTGCGCGGCAAGGACATCAGCCGCGTCTTCAGCATGGCCGACCTCTACGTGATGCCCAGCGTCAGCGAGCCGTTCGGCATCGCCCCGCTCGAGGCCCTTGGCCACAAGGTCCCGGTCCTCATCAGCCGCCAGTCCGGCGTGAGCGAGATCCTGCAGAACGCCCTCAAGTGCGACTTCTGGGATGTTGACGACATGGCCAACAAGATCGCCGCCGTCCTGAAGTACGCGCCGCTGCGCCGCACCCTGCGCGACGAGGGCTTCGACGAGGTCCGCGGCATCAACTGGGACGGCGCGGCCCGCCAGGTGCAGGCGACGTACCGCCGCGCGATCGACGCGGTGGGCAGGCGGTAGGTCCGGCAGCAAGGCCGCGTGGGATTGCGTGGGCGCCGCGCCCTTGCGCTGAGGGACGAAAGGCACCTGGGGTTGCCGCGCCCTTTCGCTGCGCTTGGCCCCCTCCTCCGCGAACTTCCTCGCTCCACCAGGTTCCGCTCGTCATCGTCGTCGGCCGATTCGGCACGTGGCACGACCCGGGCCGAATCGGACCGGGGTACGCGTGCCTCATGGCCTCGTACGTCGCTCCGGAGGAGGCCAATGCTCGC
>JBIKJV010000139.1:0-6973 GCA_044360755.1 Phycisphaerales bacterium | reverse complement strand
AAACGGGGCCACCGTGACGATGCACTCATGAGCGCGAGCAGAGAGAATGCGCCGCGTGCACACCCCTGCCGCCCTCGCCGCCACGATCGCCGCCACGCTTGCCATGGCGCCCCACCCCGAAGCCCCCAAGAACGTCGCGCCGATCGCGCCCCTGCCAACGCCCGCGCAACGCGCGTGGCAGGACATGGAGTTCACGGGATTCATCCACTTCGGCCCGAACACGTTCACCGACCGCGAATGGGGCCACGGCGACGAACCAGCCGCCGCCTTCAATCCCACGGCGCTCGATGCGCGCCAGTGGGTGCGCGTCATGAAGGCCGCCGGCATCCGCGGCGTCGTGATCACCGCAAAGCACCACGACGGCTTCTGCAACTGGCCCACGGCGAAGAGCACGCATTCCGTGAAGTCCAGCCCGTGGAAGGGCGGCACCGGCGACGTCCTGCGCGAACTGAGCGATGCCTGCCGCGAGGCAGGCCTGAAGTTCGGCGTCTACCTGTCGCCGTGGGACCGCAACAACCCCGCATACGGCACCGGCGAGCCCTACAACGCGTACTTCCGCGACCAGCTGCGCGAGGTGCTGACCAACTACGGCCCCGTGCACGAAGTGTGGTTCGACGGCGCGTGCGGCGAGGGCCCCAACGGCAAGAAGCAGGTCTACGACTTCCCCAGCTTCGAGCGGGTGGTGCGCGAGTGCCAGCCGGACGCCGTGATCTTCAGCGACGTCGGCCCCGACGTCCGCTGGGTGGGGAACGAGCAGGGCTGGGCCGGCGAGACCAACTGGGCCATGCTGAAGGTGAAGGGCCATGGCCGCGGCGCCGACAATCCGCCGCCGACGAAGAGCCTGAACGAAGGCGACGAGGACGGCGAGGCATGGATCCCCGCCGAGTGCGACGTCAGCATCCGCCCGGGCTGGTTCTACCACGCCAATGAGGACGACAAGGTCAAGACGCCCGAGCAGCTCCTCGACCTGTGGGAGCGCAGCGTGGGGCACAACGCCAACCTGCACCTCAATTTCCCGGTCGACCGCCGCGGGCTGATCCACGAGAACGACGCGAAGGCGGTGCTGGGACTGCGCGCGCTGATCGATGCCGCCTACGGGCCGGGAACGGACCTGGTGCGCGGGCGCCCCGTCACCATGCCCGTCGCGGGGGGCGGCAACGAGCGATCCACCACCGTCGAGGCCGAACTGGACCCCTCGCGCGCCTGGGACCGCGTGGTGCTGGCCGAACCGATCGAGCTTGGCCAGCGCGTGAAGCGGTTCCGCATCAGCGTGCCTGCCGACGCCGGCACCGCATCCGGCGCATGGCGCACGCTTGCCGAGGGCACGACCGTGGGCCACAAGCGCATCGTCCGCGTGCCGGTCACGAAGGCACCGCGCGTCCGCATCGAGATCCTGGATGCGCGCGCCGTTCCGCTGCTGTCCGCGGTCGAGGTGCACGCCACCGCGGCCGCACGATGAGGCCAACGCGGGCACGCGCCTCAGCGCGCCGCGATTTCGGACCCGGGCGTGGCGTTCCACGTCTCGAGCGCCTTCTTGCCGTAGACGGACGCGGGGCCACCGCCCATCAGCACGCACACGTCCAGCGTGTCCTGCAACTCCTCGAGCGTGGCGCCGGCGTTCTTCGCGGCCTTGACGTGGTGCACGATGCAGCCTTCGCACAGGCGGCTCACGCCGCACGCGACGGCGATCAGCTCCTTTGCCTTCAGATCCAGCGCGGCGGGGCGAAGGGCTGCGGCATGGAGCGTCTTGAATCCAGTGGCGGTTTCGGGGGTCATGCGGGGTCCTTTCGATGCGCGGCGCGCCGATGCGGCCGCCTCAGGGGGTTGGAGCACCAACCGCAGTGTGAGGTTCCCACGCCGGGAGACGCCGCCAAAAACCGCTCCCACGCGCTGCCAGGGGCGATTTGGCAGCATTTGCGCGGTTTTTTGCGCGCCTCACTTGCCCCCGCGCGGATCCGCGGCAGGATTCCGTTGCTTGCGGCCCGCCTCCCAGCGGAACGCAAGTGCCCAAGTCCCTCGGGCTGCCCGCGCCTCCCAGCGCACAACGGCCCACGCTTCGAACGACATCCCGTCCAAGAGCAGAGAGAACAAGGGCGCTTGACCATTCGCGGATGACGTTCCCACGTCGGACGCGGATCCCTGCCTCGTGTTTGCCTTTCCCCCCATTCCTTGCCTCGGAGAGAAAAGATGAAGCGTTCCCTTGCCCTGCGGGCCCTGACGTCCAGTTGACCAATTGAACAGGCACTTCGGTGCGGAGAAGCGGGTGGCGCCAAGCGCCGTCGCGATCCCTCGCCCCGACATGCCCAGGACCCGTGCGCAACCGGCGCACCGCGCGATCCCCCGCGCACCACACAGACCTCAATCGTGGGGCAACCCAAAGGCCCCGTTCCCAACCGTTTCGTTTCCCATTCCTTTCCCCCCTGTTTGGAGATCCCTCAAATGCGTATCGCTCACCTGTCGCTCGTCGCCCTCGCCTCCGCCTCGATCGCCGCGGCCGCCAACGCCGGCTTCACCGGCTTCCAGGCCATCGTTCGTGATGCCGGCGCGGGCCGCACCTTCGTCGACGTCTTCGCCGGCTTCAACACCGCGGGCGACCGACTCCTCAACGTCTTCAACATGAACATCGGCCTGACCGGCGGCGCCAGCTTCGTGCAGGCCACCGGCGTCGCCGCTTCCAAGTGGAAGCCGGTCGATGACACGTCGAACAACAACCTGGCCGACAGCTTCATCACGCTGGGCGGATTCGACGGAGGCGACGGCAACATGTACACCTCGTACAGCACCGCCGGCGACCCGAACTTCACGAACTACACGACGTCGAACCAGACCACGATCCCGGCCCTCTCCGGCTGGTACAACGGCAACCCGCCCTCGACCGACATCGTGGCCCTGAACGTCTCGTCGTTCACCGGCTGGAGCGGCCCGAAGGAAGGCGCCGCGGGCAACCTGAGCGTCTGGGTCGGCCACTTCCTGGTCAACAAGGCCGTCGCCGACTTCAGCTGGACGATGACCTTCGCGGGCAGCGCGTCGTTCAACAGCGGTTCGAACGCGACCGACAGCCGCGTGTTCCACGTCCCGGCTCCGGGCGCCTTCGCGCTGCTCGCGGTCGCGGGCCTGGCCGGCAGCCGCCGCCGTCGCTGAATCGACGCGCGTCCCTGACGCGCATGTCCGACCGGATCTCCACTGCCGTGCGCGGGCCCTCACCGGCCCGCGCACGGCGGGGGCCGGTGGACCGCAGGATCCCTACAACCTGAACTGAGTCGAGTGAAAAGGCAGAGCTGCCCCCTGGCGGCTGTTACGTGTGCGCACATCCCTCCCCGCGCACCCCCTCCTTCCGGAGATCCCTCCCATGTCCCCCTCGAACCGCATCCTCCTCGCGATCGCCGGCGCCGCCGCGGTCGCGGCAAGCGCCAGCGCGGAATTCACCGGCTGGATCGCATCCGTCCGCAGCGCCCCGGGCGACCAGACGATCATCGATGTCTACGCCGGCTTCAACTCGGCGGCCGATCGGCTGCTGAACGTGTTCAACATGAACATCTCGGTCAACGCGGCGTCGGTCGTCCAGTCGACCAACGCAGGCGAGCAGTCGTGGCGGCGCCTCGACGGCGTCTCGAACTCGTCCAGCCTGGACAGCTTCGTCACGCTGGGCGGCTACGTCAGCGGCGATGCACGCTTTGCGTCGTCGACCGTGCTGGGCGATCCGTCCTTCACCAACTACAACACGCCCGGCGCCACGACGATCCCGTCGCAGGCAGGCTGGTACAACGCCGATCCGAACTCGCCCGACGTCGCCGCGACGCTCCTCGCCGGCTCTCCTGGATTCCCGCAGGGCTCGCGCGATCCGCGCAGCGCCAACGGCCAGTACGGCGTGTGGGTCGCGCACATCCTCATCAACAAGGCCATCACGAACGCCAGCTGGTCGCTCAGCTTCACCGGCTTCGCGGCCTACAACGACGGTGTCTTCAACGCGGACGCCCGCATGTTCCACGTGATCGTGCCCGCCCCGGGCGCGTTCGCGGTCCTCGGCTTGGCCGGCATCGCCGGTCGGCGCCGCCGCCGCACGGCCTGAGCCGCGCGGCGCCACGCGCCCGCACCGCACCCAGGGTGATCGGTCTCCCCTGGGTGCGGTGTCCTTTTTGGCCCGTGGCGGGAGCCGCCCGCGCCCGTCAGAACGGCACGACCACGCCGAACTGCCCGCCGAAACGCTGCTTGCCGGTGACGACCGCTCCGTCGAAGGCGACGAACGCGGTCATGCCCTTGATTGTCGCGATCTCGACGCCCGCCTGGAACGAGACGCCGTAGCGGTCCATCGGCGCGGTGGCCAGGCGCTGCTGCTCGCCCAGCTGGAAGTCGCTGGTCCACGCGGGAGCCCAGCCATCGCCCACCGGCAGCTGCGCCAGGAACGCCGCGCCGATGTACGGGGTGATCACGTCGGTGCCCGACTGCAGCGCACGCATCAGGCGCGCACCCGCGGTGGGCTGCCATTCGTTGGCGCTCTGCGCCTGCACCGTCATGTTCAGGCTCTCGGCACCGGTCTCGGTGTAGCCGCCGCCCCAGTACTGCCCCCACGAGACGCCGAGGTACGGCTGGAGGAACGTCCGCTGGCCGAGCCCCAGGTTCAGGCCGGCCTCGCCGCCCACCGACAGCGTCCACGCGCTGTTCTGCGAGGTCGCGGTGCGCTGGATGCCGGGGATCTCGACGTTGCGCGTGCGGTCGATGGTGTCGTAACCGCCCAGCAGGTAGCCCTGCGCGTAAAGCGCGCCGTCGCCCGGCACCACGCTGCCGTAGATGCCCAGCTGGAAATTGCCGACCATCTCCTCCTGGCTCCCGTAGGGCGCGTCCTGCCGGATGCGGCCGGGGCCCGCACCGCCGAAGACGCCGATGATGCCTCCTCCGTCGACGTCCCAGTCGGCACCGACCATCATCGAGCCGATGGCCGCGTCGTAGCCGCACGCGTAGCAGTCCTGCGCATCGACGCTTTCGAAGAAGCCGTAGTCGCGCGTCCAGCCGCGGACACCGTCATCCGGGGTCGGGCCGTTCAGCGGCGCGCCGAACTCCGGCTGCGGGCCCGCCTGTGCGCCGGAGGTGGGCGGGGCCTTGCCCGACGCGGCGTCGGCCGACCGCGCGGCCGCACGGCCCATGCCGCCGTCGCGCAGCTGCATCAGGCGCAGCATCGCGGTCTGGCCGCCCATGAACTGCGCGTCAAGGATGACGTCCGCCGCGGCGTACGGGTTCTGCTGGCCCGTGGCGGCGTAGGCCGCGGGCAGCTGCGAGTAGTCGAAGAGCAGCAGCTGCCCGGCGATGGTCGATGCGTCAGAGATGCCTGCGGCATCGATCGCATCCAGCCGATCGACGAGCGCGTTGATCTCGGCGCCCGTGACCGTGCCGCAGTTGGTCGCGAAGACGGCGTCCGGATCGACGGCCGCCAGGCCGGTCAACGTGATCGTGGCACCGGAGGCGTCGAACGCGGTCGCGTAACGGACGGCACCGCGGTCAACCGAGGTGTTGATCGGCAGGTCGATCGTGCGGGTGCTGCCGGTGCTGGGATTCACGATCAGGAGCTTCGCGACGTCAAACTGCCCGGCGCCGGCGGCGGTGGAGATGACCCGCCACGTCTTGGTCTCGCCACGGCCGGGCGCGATCGAGCCGGATGACACATCGGTGTCCACCACCGCGATCAGCTTGCCGTCCATGCTGGCTGCGCCGGCGGCGGTGATGCGATCCGAATCCCGCTGGCCCGGGGCGGACTCGGTCAGGAACACGTTCGCGGCATAGGTGGACGCGGCGTCGAAGGTCAGGTTGCCGCCGACGGCCAGGGCGCCCGGCACCGCCGGGTTGCCACCGCTGGCGCGCAGGGTCGACCCGACGGCGGAAAGGTTGCCGGCGATCGACCCGGTGATGTCGGCATCGGCGCCGCCGATCGCCGACACGTTGCCGCCGAACGCGGCGCCCGCGGCGGTGAAGTCGGACGCGTCGGCGATGACGTCGCCCAGCATCGCCGAGGCGTCGCCGGTGAAGCCGACCGTCAGGCCGCGGAAGGTGAGCGACGTGCCGACGGCGCCCGTGATCGAGGCCGACCACGCGACGTCCTGCGACGTGAGCCCCGTGACCACGGATGCATCCGCGCCCGCCGCCAGCTGCACGGCCAGCCCGTACGACATCGCCCCTGACGCGTTGTCAAGCGAAAGCGCCGGCGATCCGACGCCGCTGCCGTCGCCGAACACCAACCCGGCACTGCCCAGCTGCGCATCGTCGGTGATTCCGAGCGTGCCGTCCTCGATGGTCGTCGTGCCGGTGAAGCTCGCCGTGCCTTGCAGGTTCAGGCGGCCCGCGCCTTCCTTCACCAGGCTGGCCGCGCCCCGCGCAGACGGGTCCACCAGCACGCTGGTCAGGTCGGCGATGTCGCCGCGATACGTCACGGTGCCGGCGACGTCGAACGTCACCGCTCCCTTCGACTGGATGTCGGCGTCGATCACGCCGTCCGTGCCGCCGAACGCGGCCTGCTGGAATTCCGTGTCGGTGATCACCAAGTCCTGCAGGATGCCGTAATTCAGGATCCCCGGGCCGCTCAGCTGGTAGCCCAGGCCCTGGTCCAGGATGTCCATCTGCAGCGCGGGCGCCGCATCCTGGCCAGCCTGCATGAAGGCGCGCCCGGTCAGGGTCCAGTCGGCGCCCAGGTTCCATCCGCTGAGCGTCGAGTTGGCGAGCGCAGAGGAACTCCACACGCCGCCCGCGGGGCCCAGCGCGATGGTCTGGCCGGCGCTGGTCAGCGCCAGGTTGCCGAACGTCGAACCGAGCAGCGCGGTCCAGTTGATGTTCATGCCGCGCGCAGCGGACAGGTCCTGCGTGTCGGCAATGCTGAAGTTGACGACGCCGCCGCCTGGCGAAAGCACGGTCAGCGAGAGCGTGTTGGTCGCCGCGACATACTGCAGCGTGAAGCGGTTGCCGGGCGAGCCGGCTTGCGACCAGAAAG
>JBIKJV010000033.1:0-21254 GCA_044360755.1 Phycisphaerales bacterium | reverse complement strand
CCCGACGTGCAGGTGGCCATGGTGCGCGCCGGCGAGCGCGGCGGCTTCCTGGACGACGTCTTCACGCGCCTGGCCGGCTTCATTGAGAACCAGGCCGAGATGCGCAGCAAGGTCGTCGGCAACCTGGTCTACCCCGTCATCCTGCTGACGGTGGGCTTCGGCATCGTGATCGCGGCGCTGGTGTTCTTCGTGCCCAAGTTCAAGAAGTTCCACGTGAAGGGCGAGCTGCCCGCGCCCACGCGCTTCCTGATGGCGCTGAGCGACCTGATGGTCGAGCGCTGGCCGCTGCTGCTGGCGCTGCTGGCGGTGGCCGCGCTGGCCGCCTGGTGGGCGTGGCGCAACGCCGCCATGCGCCGCCGCGCCGCCGACCTGCAGCTGCGCGTGCCACAGCTGGGCGCGCTGGTCCGCGCGATCTGCGTGGCGCGCTTCACGCGCGTCCTGGGCACGCTGCTGGCCAACGGCATCCCGATGATCCAGGCGATGACGATCGCCCGCGAGGCCGCCGGCCACCCCGCGCTGGCCGACGCCGTGGAGCGCGCCACCGAGGCCGTCCGCGCCGGCGAGCCGCTCTCGGCGCCGCTGGCCGACAGCGGGTTCTTCGAGCCAGACGTCGTCGAGATGATCACGATGGGCGAGAGCGCCAACAACCTGGCGCAGGTGCTGAACGGCATCTCCGACACCCTGGAGCGCCGCGTCGACCGCGCCCTGGCGATGGCCGTGAAGCTGATGGAGCCGGCACTGCTGCTCTTCCTGGCGGCGGTGGTGCTCTCGATCTTCCTGGCGCTGGTGCTGCCGATGCTGCAGCTGGGGAATCAGGCGTAGGGGTGGAGAATTTCCTCCCGTTTTTTTCACATCGTGGAACGGCGCACGCTTATGCAGGGGGCGCGTCGGCCACCAAGGTCGTTCCGCGTGGAACCGAATCGCCGAGGGTCCCGTACCCGACATTGGAGCGCCCAGAGATGACCCGTCTCGTGACATTGCGGATTCAAACCGTTTGCGCCGCCCTCGCCATCGTCGCCGAGGCATCTGCCGGCATCGTGACGTTCGAGGGAATCTCGCCACCCGCTCCTGTCGACGCGATGTCTGCGCAACTGACGTTCTCGGTCGATGGGTTCGCATTCACGAACTCGCGGCCGACCCCTGCTGGCACGAACAGTTGGTTCTACTACACCCCGAACGATTGGAACAACTACGGCGGCTACCACACCGGTGTACGAGGGACCACCGCCGTGTACAGCGGGTGGTACGACGACGCGTCAGCCCCGAGCGACATTTCCTATGACGTGCGTCGTGCCGACGGATCCTTGTGGGAGTATCGAGCAGCGTGGTTCACGGCTGTTGCTGGTACTGGGTCTATCCGGCTGGTGGGGCTGAACGCGGGACAGGCGGTCTTTGACTTTTCAGCGTCCATCAGCAACGTGCAACAGCGATACGTGAAAGCAGATGGCTACCCAGGCCAGGTCATCTGGATCGATACCTTGCACATCACCTGCGACGTGGCGTCCGCGAGCGGCGTCAGGAACTTCGTCATGGACGATCTCTGGTACCACGTTCCCGCGCCGGGCACCGTCGTGCTGGTGGGGCTTGGGGGACTGGGGATTCGCGATGGGCGAAGGCGGAAATGGTGAAGGTGCTGCCTAGGCCTCGGCGGTGCTTGGCACGCGCCGTCGCGTGATGTTCGGCGACCTGATGGACTACAAGCAGCGCTCGGATGCGGGCCGCCGGCAGGCACTTGCGGAACTGGCCGCGCTGGACGCGGAAGTGGGTCTCTGAGCGACTGCGGGACGGTGCCGCACCGGGAGGGCGTGCCTGGAAACGGTGTCGGCGTCATGCGCGCCTACGCTGCGCGCAACGATGTCCCCCGAATCCCGCCCGCCCACCGACCCCCCGATCATCGCGCCTGCGCCGCGCGCGGTGCGGTGGCTGCCCGTGCTGGCGGTGGTGGGCTGCGGCGGACTGTTGATGATGGTGGCGTTCGGCGTCGTGGTGGTGCTGACGGCGGTGTGGGTGCCGCACCGCTCGCTGGCCGCGGGTGACGTGCCGCCGGCGTATGCGGCGTCGCAGGGCGCACCGGCGGCGCTCTCGATGGAAGGCCTGGCCGTGCAGGACGCGCTGGATTCGGGCGACGTGGAGCGCGCGCAGCAGCTGGCGGACGAGATGCTGGCGCGGCACCCTGATTCGCCGGAGGCGCAGCTGCTGCACGCCACGGTGGCGCTGCAGCAATCGATCGAGGCCAGCGGCACGGCCGAGGCGGACCGCATCCTGTGCAGCGCGCTGGAGGCGGGGCTGCCGATCGCGCCCGGGCTGCAGGCCGCGGTGGCGGGGCTGTGGCTGGACGAGGGCGAACCCGAGCGCGCGCGCGTGCTGGCGGAGCGCGCGGTGGCGCTGCTGGAGCCGTGCGCGGCGGCCGGCGGGGCGGACGGTGCCGCGGCCGAGGAGCCCGACCCCGCCGAGCTGGGGTTCGCGCTTCTGGTGCGCGGGCTGGCGCGTGCCGAGTTGGGGGAACCGTCCGCGGGCATCGCCGACCTGGAGCGCGCCGTGGCGATGGCGCCGGACCCGGAATCCCGGAAGGAATGGCAGGCGATGCTGGACGACCTGCGGCAGCGGGCGGAGTGACGGGGCCCCGCGGCGGTGGGCGGCGGTGGGCGGCGGGGGGCGGCCGGCGGCCCGCCACGCCCGGCCCACCGCGTGCCCGGCCGGGGTGCAACCCCCGCCGCGGCGGGCGGTAGCAGCGGGGCACCGGATACCCCCATGCAGACCCCCAAGACGTACCGCTCTTCCGTCCGCGCCCGCCGCGGCTTCACGATCCTCGAGCTGCTGATCGTGATCGGCATCCTGCTGGCCCTGGGCGGGATCGTCCTCTACAACCTGAGCGGCCAGGCCGACAAGGCCTACGAGGGCACGCAGACGGTGCAGATGCAGGCCATCAAGAAGGCCATGCTGATGTTCAAGAACGACTGCAAGCGCCTGCCCACGCAGGAAGAGGGCATCGCCGCGCTGTGGGACAAGGGCGTGCTGTCCGAGGAGATCGCCGGCCGCTGGGCGGGCCCGTACCTGGAGCAGGCCATCCCGAAGGACATGTGGGGCCACGAGTGGGTCTACGTGACCGACGCCGAGGGCACGACCGCGGGCTTCGACATCGTGTCGGTGGGACCGGACGGCCAGGAAGGCACGGACGACGACATCTCGCTGGCCAAGGGCAAGGGCAATGCCGAGGGCGACATGGATTCGTCGTCGGGCTCGTCCTCTTCGTCCAGCAGCGGGGCGAAGTGACGCCGTGCGCGGGCGCCGCGCATTCACGCTGATCGAGTTGCTCATCGTGGTGGGCGTGCTGGTGGCGCTTTCGGCGCTGGCGCTGCCCTACGTCACGGGCATGGCCGAGCGCCAGGCGTTCGATGCCGCGGTGGAGCGCGTGGTCTCGCAGGCGGCCAGCGCGCGCGCGTACGCGCAGCGCGAGGGCGTGGTGGTCGAACTGGTGGCCGTGGAGGACGGCGCGCGCATCGAGGCGCGCACCGTGGACCTGCTGGCCGCGGCGCCCGAGACGGGCGGCGGCGCGGGGGCCGGCGGCGTGCGCGGCGTGGACGGCCGGGACGCCGCGATGCGCGGCACCAAGGCCGCGCAGAAGCTGCGCCGCGAGATGGAGCGGCGCGTCGAGGCCGTGGCCGCGCGCGTGGGCGCCGAGGCGCCGGGCGCGGCGGGCGACGGGCGCATCCGCGAACCGTGGGCCGTGAACGAGCTGGCGCCCGACGCGGTGGCCGGCACCGAGCCGCCTGCCGAGCTGGACGCGCGGCCCGAGTTCGCGCCCGCCGAGGGCGACGTGCGGCTGGCGCTGTTCCTGCCCGACGGCAGCGCCGCCGCGGTGCGCGACGTGTGGGTGAGCGCCGGGCGGCGCACCGAGCGCATCGCGATCGACCCGCTGCTGGGCGAGATCCGGCGGGAGGCGCCGTGACCGTGGTGCGCCGCGCGTCCATCCTGCTGGAGGTGCTGCTGGCGACGGCGATCTTCGCGTTCGCGGGCATCGTGGTGCTGGGCACCGTGGACGAGGCGCTGGCCGACGCGGCGCGCGCGGACCGGCGCGCGGTGGCGATGGACCTGGCGCGGTCGCGGCTGGCGGCGGCCGAGGCGGGCGCCGAGCTGGAGCTGCCCGAGGTGCCGGGGCTGCGCATCGATTTCCGGCTGGAACCCAGCAGCTTCCCGGGGCTGGCGCTGGCGGTGGTCGAGGTGTTCGACGAAGCGCCCGCCGGGATCGCGGCGCGCGTGGCCGCCGCCGACCCGCCGCGCCTGGCGGTGCTGCGGCAGCTGGTGCGCGGCGACGCGGGCGATGCCGCGCCGCGGCCGGAGGTGAAGCGATGAGGCGCGGCTTCACGCTGCTGGAGGCGCTGGTGGCGATCGGCATGATGGTCATGCTGGTGGGCGCGCTCTCGCTGTTCCTGGACGACCTGACGATGACGCGCGCACGCGCCGCGCGCACCGCCGCGCGCACGCGATCGGCCGACGCGCTGTACGGCGCGGTCGAGACGGCGCTGATGACCGCGGTGGTGGACGGCGGGCGCATGGGGTCCGGCGTGCAGGGCGACGCGTCGCGGCTGCGCGTGCTGAGTTCGCGCACCGACGCGGGCAGTGGCACCGTGCAGCAGCTGGCGCGCGCGGCGTTCTCGCCGCTTTCGGCCACGGTGGTGCAGTGGGCGGGCCAGGGCGTCAGCGTCGAACGCGGCAACGTGCGCAGCACGCTGCCGGCGCAGGTGCGCGCGCTGCGCATCCGCTACCTGGGCGACGCGGGCTGGGAGGAATCGTTCGACTCGATGCAAGCGGGCACGCTGCCGCTGGCCGTCGAGGTGGCGCTGTGGTTTGGGCAGGCGGTGCCGCAGGGTGCGGGGGCGGGTGCGGGTGAGGGCGAGGGCGAGCCCGGCGATGCCGCGGAGGCCGACGCCGCGCCCGAGGATCTGGGCCCGCCCGACCGTGTGCGCGTGTTCGCCGTGCCTGACGCGGCGACGATGGCCGCGGAATCCGCGGCTGGGGGTGCGCCATGAGTGGGATGAGCGACATGCGCGGCATGCGTGGGATGCGTGGCACGCGCGTCAGCGCCGGTCGCCGCGCACACCGCCACGCGCCCCGCCGTGCGCACCGCCACGCGCCCCGCCACGCGCCCCGCCGCGCCCACCGCGGCGTGCTGATGCTGGCCGTGATGGTGGTGCTGGCGGTGGCCGGCCTGGTGGCCGCGGGCCTGCTGGCCGCCGGCGAGGCCGAGCAGGCCGGGCTGGCCGCGATGCACGACCGTTCGCAGCAGCGCGCCAACGCGTGGAGCGGCGCACAGGCCGTGGCGGCGTTGCTGGCGCAGCAGCGCGGCGCGGTGCTGGACGGCGAGGACCCCGAGCTGCCCGACGAGGTGCTGCTTTGGGAAGGCGACGGCTACGAGGCCGTGGCGCGCCTGCTGCCCGTGGGCCCTGGCGGCGAGCGGCTGGTGGCCGAGATGGGCAAGCTGCCGCTGGCCACCGCGACGGCCGAGCGCCTGGCGCAGACCTCGATCGTGGACCCCGCGGCGGCGGCGGCCGCGATCGCGCGGCGCGACGGCAGCGACGCGATCGAGGGCCTGGTGGCGCCCGACGCGGGGCTGCCCGTCGAGCTGGTGCTGGGCCCGGTGGCGATGACGATCGCCGACGGCGTGCGCCAGGCGAAGGACGACGCGGGTGGCGGGCGTTCGGTGGGCGGGTCGAGCGCCGCGCGGGCCGTGCGCGCGGCGGGCGGCGCGGGCGGTGGCGGCGGCGGGCTGGACGCGGCGTTCGGCGCGCAGCGGCCGCTGGCGCTGGCCGACGCGGTGACGCCCTTCGGCGCACAGCGCGCGCTTGGGAACGCCGGCGGCAGCGCCGCGCCGCGCGTGCCGCTGGCCGAATGGAGCGACGCCGCGATCCAAGCGATCGACGCAGCGGGCGGCGCGGGTGCCGGCGGGCGCGTCCGCGATGCGCTGGGCGGCAAGCCGCCCGCGGACGACGGCGACCTGGTGCGCGCGATGGCCAAGGCGCAGCTTCCGCCCGCCGCGTGGGGCGCGGTGCTGGACGCGGTGATCGCCGCGAAGGAGCCGATCGAGCACGGACGCATCGACCTGCTGCACGCGCCCGAGGCGGTGCTGCGCACGCTGCCCGGCATCGACGACGCGCTGGCCGCGCGCCTGGCACAGGAGCGGCGCGGGCTGGACCTGGCGATGCGCGCGCGCGTCTCGTGGCCAGTGGAGAAGGGCGTGCTGGACGCCGAGCGCTTTGCAGCGGTGGCGCCGTACGTGTGCGTGCGCAGCTGGCTGTGGCGCGCGCGCGTGGCCACGGGCACCATCGACCGCGCACGCAACGACGGCGCGCTGCACGGCGTGCAGGTGACCGACGTGGTGGTGGACCTGGCCGAGGATCCGCCGCGGTTCGCGGCGCTGCGCGACTGCACGATGCTGCCGATTGCGGGCGCGCTGGCCGCCGAGGCGATGGCGCGCGAGGACCAGGCGCGCCTTGACGGCGGCGACGATCGCGGCGGTGATGGCGAAGGCACGGGCGGGGCTGCGTGGGACGACGCGGGCGAAGGCGGCGGATCGATGGCAGCCGCGCCGAAGGCCGTGCGGGCGCCGGAGCCTGCGCGTGCGCCGGCGGTGGCGGCGGGTGGCGGCGCGGGCGGCGGCGGCGGCGCGGACGGCGCCGAGGGCGGCACGATCCACCGCGACGAATCGGTCGATCGCACGTCGCGGGGTGCCGCGTCGGGCGCGCGCGACCGCACCGCGTGGACACGCGGCACGTGGAAGGACGCCGACGCCGTGCAGCGCGCCACCGAGGCCGCGCAGGCCCGCGAATGGAAGACCCTGGCCGACCGCGAGAAGGAGCGCCGCGACGCGCGCAATGCCGAACAGGCCGCCGCCGACGCGAAGGCGCGCGCCGACGCCGCGGGCCGCGAATGGAAGACGCTGGGCGAGCGTGAGAAGGACCGCGCCGACGCCAAGCGCCGCGAGTGGAAGTCGCTGGCCGAACGCGAACGGGAACGATCGGCGGCCAAGCAGGACGAGTGGAAATCCCTGGGTTCCCGCGAGGCCGACCGCCGCGAGGCCCGGCAGCAGGCCGAACGCGACCGACGCGCGAACACGTGGGAATCCGGCGGTTGGCCGCAGTTGCCGCCAATAACCGGGCCGGACGCGCCCGCGCCGGACCCCCGCCAGGGAAACCCGGACGCATCCGACGGGGCCGATCCCGGTAGGGACCCTGCAGCGGCTCCGCCAGCCGATGCGCCGGCAGGTGGGCTGTCGGGGCGTTGGCGGCGGAATGGCGGCTGACGGAACCCCCTCCAGAGCGTGAAGACCCAGCTTGCGATCGACCTTGGCCACCGCCACCTGCGGGCGGTCGAAGCGTCCGTGGAGCGCGGACGCGTGGCGGTCGTGCGCACCCTGGACGTGGCGATCCCCGCCGACGTGGCGCATGACGACCACGCGGCGCGCGGGGCGTTCGTGGCGTCGGCGCTGAAGGCCGCGGGCATGGGCGGCGGGCGCGCCACGTGGACCGTGTTCCGCGAACGCGCCGCGGTGAAGCGCCTGGCGCTGCCGGCGGCCGACGCGTCCGACCTGCCCGGCATGGTGCGCCTGGCGATGCAGCGCGAGAGCGCGGTGCAGCCCGACGCGGTGATCGACTTCGTGGCCGCCGCCGACGGCGGTGCGTGGGCCGTCGCGGTGCCGCCGGCCGACGTGGCCGCGGTGCGCGCGGTGGCCGAGTCCGCGCGCATCGGCATCGACCGCCTGACGCTGCGCACCTTCGGCACCGTGGCGCTGGCCGGAAAGATGGCGGGCGAGGGCGGCGGCGCGGTGGCGGCGCTGGATCTTTCGCTGGACGGCCTGGAACTGGTGGTTGCCGGCGCCGATGGCCTGCGCGCGACGCGCGGCGTGGCGGTGCCCGACGACGACACGCAGCACGCGGTGACCGAGGCGCGCCGCTCGTGGACCGCGCACCGCCTGCAGCAGCCGGGCGATGCGGTGGCGCGCGCGGTGGCGATCGGCCCCGCCGACGTGGCCGCCGCCGCGGCCGCCGCGCTGGCCGCCGACACGGGCGTGGACGTGGCCGTGCTGGAATCGCACCCCGACGTGCAGGGCACCGCGCCGCTGGGCGCGTGCTGGCCGCTGTGCGGGCTGCTGCTGGAAGCCGCGCGCCGCGCGCCGCTCATCGACCTGGCGCGCCCGCGCCGCACGCCCGACATGGCGGTGCGCCGCCGCATGCGCGTCTACGCGGCCGTCGCGGTGGTGGGCATCGCCTACGCCGTGGGATGGACGCTGGGCAAGGCCGAGCGCGGCCGCATCGAGCAGCAGCGCACCGCGCTGCGCGCGAAGGTCGAGGACGCCACGCCCGAATGGCGCCGCTTCAAGCGCGACGAGCTGCGCGCGCGGCACCTGGACGCGTGGGCGGCTTCGCAGCCGGCGTGGCTGGATTCGCTGCTCTACCTGAACGGCTTCGCGCCCGACCCCGCGCGAGTGGTCCTGGCCGGCTGGAACGGCCAGGCCGTCGAGGACGAGGTGGCCGCGGCGAAGGACGGCAGCATGCGCATGGCGCCCGGCGTGCGCATCGTGATGGACGCCGAGACCGCCGACCGCGCCACCGCCGACGCGCTGCGCGAATCGCTGCTGGCCAACCGCGAGCTGGTGGTGCGTTCGAACAGCAGCGAGGGCAAGGCCGGCCGCCGGCTGCCGGTGGCCGTGGAACTGGTGATCGACTCGCCCGCGGGCGCGCCGGTGGAGCGCCCCGCCAACGGCACCGCGGTCCGCACGCCGCGCGGCCCGCGCACGGGGGACGTCCGATGAGCGCGCTGGCCACGGTCCGCGACCGCGCCGCTGCGCTGGTGCCGCCGCGCCACCGCGGGATGGCCGCGCTCCTGGGCGCCGCGCTGGTGGCCGGCACGCTGGGCTGGCTGGTGCACAGCGGCCGCGTGACGCAGCTGAGCGGCTTCGACCGCGCCGCCGCCGCCACGGACATCGCGCGCTCGAACGACTTCCTGGCCGCCGTGAAGGAGCAGCGTTCGCAGCGCAAGGCGCTGGACAAGCGGCTGGGCGCGGTGGTCGACCGCACGCTGGGCGAGCGCGCCGACGCCGTCGACACCGCGCTGCGCGCGCGGCTCAACCGCATCGCCGAGGAGACCGGCGTGCGCGACCTGATGATCGCCACCGGCACCGCGATCGACCGCCGCACGCCGGCACGCGCCGAGCTGGCGCGGCTCTCGCTGCCAAAGGCCGAGCGCGACCGGCCGGACTTCGTCGAGCTGCGCGCCACCATCGCCGGCGAGGGCGCCGTCGACCAGGTGCTGCGCCTGGTGCACCGGATCACCGTGGACCCCGTGATGAAGCGCATCGAGGCCGTGAAGTTCGAGCCCTCGCGCGACGGCGCGCGCGTGCGCGTGACGATGCGCCTGGCCACGATCTTCGTGCCGGGCCGCGAACCCGCGCAGCTGCCGCCGGCGCCCACCGCCGAGGCGATCGCGGGCTTCGCCAAGTACGCGCCGCTGGCCGCGCGCAACCCGTTCCGCGTGCCGGTGCCCGGCGTGCCCGCGGGCAGCGCGCCCACCACGGTGGCCGCCGCGCCTGCCGCGCCCGTGGGCGAGGCGGCGCCCGCGCCGTCCGCCGCCGCGCCCGCCGCGCCGGGCGGGTTCCCCTACGGCGAATGGCTGCTGACGGGCGTCATCGACGGCCCGGCCGGCACCGAGGCGTGGTTCCGCAACGCCGCCACCGGCGAGCGCCGCGCGCTGCGCATGAACGAGACCATCGCGGAGTTCGCGCTGGTCGGGCTGGATTCGGATGCCGCGCGCGTCGCGGCCGGCGGCGCCACGTACCGCGTGCGCGTCGGCGACACCCTCGAGGCACGGACGCTCGAGGGGAAGTGAGAGACACGGACGGACGGAAGGCACACCCATGAAGACCCGCATCACGACGATCATCCTCGCCATCGCCTGCGCCGCCGACGCGGTGCACGCGCAGCAGGGCGCCGCTCCCGCCGCGCCGGCCCAGCAGGCCGCCGCCGCGCCGCAGGCCGCGCCCGCGGTGGGCGGGATCCGCTTCGCCTTCAAGGGCCAGACGTGGGACCAGATCCTGGACTACTTCAGCCGCGTCACGGGCCTGCCCGTGGTGCGCGAGACGGAAGTCCCCAAGGGCAACGTCGACTACATCAGCGCGCAGAGCTACACGCTCCCCGAGGCGCTCAGCACGCTGAACCAGCTGCTGCAGACGCAGAACGTGATGCTGCGCGTCGAGAAGGACAAGCTGTACCTGCAGAAGCTGGGCGAGATGAAGCGCGAGAACATCCCCACCTACGTGGGCGCGCTGCCCACGACGGTGACGGACGACACGATCGTCACGCTGATGCTGCCGCTGCGCCACACCAAGGTCGGCGCGATCTCGACGCAGCTGGGCGGCCTGGTCGGCACGTACGGCAGCGTCACGCCCATCGAGCAGCAGAACTCGCTGATCATCGTGGAGACCGCCGGCCAGGTGCGGCGCATGCTCAAGCTGATCGACACGCTTGACCAGGCCGAACCCGACGCCGAGGTGCGCTTCTTCCCGCTGAAGTACGCGAAGGCGCCGACGCTGCTGGCCAGCCTCTCGTCGCTGGTGGGGCAGCGGCAGGTGGAGTACGTCATCGGGCCGGACGGCAAGAAGACCAAGATCGAGGAGAGCCGCATGGAAGGGCTCTCGCTGACCGCCGACGAGCGCACCAACGCGATCATCGGGCGTGGATCGCGGCCCAAGCTGAACCAGCTGGCGGACGTGATCGAGCTGCTGGACGTTCCCGCAGCCGGTGGTTCGGCGGCGGGCGCGGCCGCGGCGGGCGGCCCGGCGCCGGTGGTGCGCAGCGTGCGCACGCTGATGCTGCGCGGCGCGCTGCCAAGCGAGGCGAAGAAGCGCCTGGAGGAGCTCTACGCGGACCTGCCGAAGGACGTGAAGCCCACGGTGCTGGCGATGGACGAGGTCGGCAAGCTGGCGATCGTCGGGCCCGCGCAGCGCGTGGCCGAGGGCGCCGCGCTGATCGAGGCGCTGGACGGCGAGCGCCGCACCGCCGCAGGCATCGCGAAGGAAGAGGATGACATCGACCCGCAGACCGTGGTGATGATCCCGCTGCGCAACGCCGACGCGACCGCGATCCTGCCGCAGGTGCGCAACCTGCAGACGCCCGCGCAGCAGAAGGCCGTGGTGGTGGTGGCCGGCCCGGACGGCCGCAGCCTGGTGGTCAGCTCGCTGGCCAGCGAGGCGGACCAGGTGCGCCGCATCGTCGAGATCCTGGACCAGGCGGGGCGCATCGAGCGACGCACGCAGGTGGTGAAGGTGCAGGGCGCGCTGCCCACGCAGGTGGTGGCCGCGGCACGCAAGATGCACGAGGACCAGCGCGACCCGCGCAACCCGGACGGCGGCGTGGAGATCGACGTGGCCGTCGACGGCCGCACGCTGACGGTCACCGGCACGCAGGCCGCGATCACGCGCTTCCAGGAGTGCGTGCGCCTGGCCGAGCAGGCCACCGTGGTGCAGCGCGACACGCGCACGTTCGAGCTGAAGTACGCGCTGCCATCCAAGGTGGCGCCCGCGCTGACGCAGATGGCGCGCCAGATCCTGGCGCCGAAGGACGGGTCGCAGTTCGTCGAGCCGCAGGTGGAGCCGCTGGACCCGCTCCGCCAGGTGCGCGTGACCGCCACCGACGAGCAGATGAAGCAGGTGGCGACGCTCATCGAGACGCTGGACCGCGCGGAACGCACCGGCAAGCTGGTGGCCGTGCGCCAGGCGAAGGCCGCCGAGATGGCGCCGCAGGTGCGCGACCTCCTGTCCAAGACGCAGGTGACAGACCCGGCGCACCCGTTCGTGGCGCCGACGATCGACGTCATCGAGCAGACCAACGCGCTGTGGGTGGTGGGCGAGCCCGCGCAGCTGGCCGCCGTCGAGGCGATCGTGCGCGACCTGGACACCGTGACGCCCGGCCAGCTGCCGCCGCTGCGCCTGCTGCAGGTGCGCGCCGCCGACGCCGCGCAGATCGCCGGCCTGCTGACCGCGCGCTACGACCAGCGCCCCGCCGAGCTGCGCCGCGAGAAGCCCGTCCGCGTGGAGGCCGACACCGCCACCAACACGCTGATCGTGACCGCACACGAGGACGTCTTCCCCGAGATCCGCGAATTCGTCGAAGGCGTCAACCGCAGCGGCGAGAAGGAAGCCACGCGCGAGACCGTGATCATCCCGATCCGCGCAGGACGCGCCACCGAGGTGGCCGCCGCGCTGGACAAGCTGTATCCGGTGCCGCCGATGCCGCTGGACGCGCGCGGCCGCCCGCTGCCGCACCTGCAGAAGCAGAAGGAGATCTTCGTCTCGGCCGACGCCGCGACGAACACCGTGATCATCGAGTGCCCCGGCGACCGCAAGGCGCAGTTCGAGGCGCTGGTGGCGCAGCTGGACCGAATCGAGCTTCCGCCGCAGGCCGGCGTGCGCACGTGGCGCCTGGACCGCGGCGACCCCGACAAGATCGCCGCCGCGGTGCGCGCGCTGGCGCAGGGCGGCGCGCTGACGCAGGTGGGCCCCGGCGGGCGCAAGTCGCCGGACGTCACCGTCAGCGTCGAGCCCGCCAGCCGCACGCTGATCGTGACCGGCGACGAGGCCGCGTTCCAGAAGGTTGACAAGGTGATCGCCGACCTGCAGGGCGTGCCGCAGGCGGGGTTCAAGACGTACACGCTGCGCAGCGGCCGCACCGAGCAGGTCAGCACGCTGCTGAAGCAGGTGCTGTCGGCGCGCGCGAAGCGCGAGTTCCCTGGTGGCGAGGGCCTGGTTGAGATCACGAGCGACCGCCGGACCGGCACGCTCATCGTGAGCGCGCCCGAGGGCCTGATGACGGTGGCGGATGAGTTGGTCAAGCAGCTGGACGACGCGCCTGTGGTGCCCGGCGCCGACGTGCAGCAGGTGCGCGTGCAGCCGCTGACCTTCGCCGACGCCAACCAGCTGGCCCCCGCGCTGCAGCAGAGCGTGGCCGCGATGCCCAGCCCCGTGACCGGCGACCCGATGAAGGTGACGATCGTCCCCGCCACCGGTTCGAACGCGCTGATCCTGACGGGCATCGCGCCCGACCTGGACGCGGTGGTCAAGCTGATCGAGCCGCTGGACAAGAACGGCACGCAGGACAGCGCGCAGGTGCGCACGGTGGCGCTGAAGAACGCCCGCGCCGAGACGCTGGCGCCGATGGTCGAGAAGCTGCTCGCCGACCGCGCGATGATGAGCCTGCGCGACATGCCGCAGAGCCTGCGCGCGGAATACCTGCGCCGCGGCCTGGACCGCGCACCGGTGCGCGTGGCGGCCGACACGCGGCTGAACGCCGTCATCGTCAGCGGCCCGCAGGCGGTGGTGGAGATCGCCGAGCAGATGATCGCGCAGCTGGACGTGGCGCCTTCGCCCGCGGGCGGCGCGCAGGAGGTGCGCGTGCTGACGCTGCGGAACGCGGACGCGGCCGAGATCTCGCAGACGATCGCGGCGATGTACCAGAATGACCCCAGCGGCACGCCGGCGCCGTCCGTGACCGTCAACGCGGCCGCGAATTCGCTGGTGATCCGTGCCACCGCCGCGCAGCACGCGCAGATCGATTCGGTGGCGCAGAAGGTGGACGCGGCCGCGGCCGTGGCCGGGCGCGAGATGCGCACCGTGGCGCTGGACCCGGCGCGCGGCGACGCCGCCGAGCTGGCGCGCATGCTGGAGCGGACGCTGAACCGGCAGGGCCGGGGCGGAGCCGAGGTGATCACCGTGGACGAGCTGCTGAAGCGCGCGCAGAAGCAGGGCGTCGACGCGCCGGCACCCGCCCCCGCCGCGCAGCCCGCTCCCGCCGCGCAGCCCGCGCCCGCCGCCAAGCCCGCGGGCAGCGCGCAGGCACCGCGCCGCATGGGCAGTGTGGCCGCCGCGATCGCCGCCGCCGCGTTCGCGCAGGCGCCGGCCGCCGCCGCGCCGAAGCCCGCCGCGCAGGGCGGCCTGAACCAGCCCGCCGACGCCACCGAGCTGGACGACGACGCCGTCACCATCGCCGTCGACCCCGCCACCAACAGCCTGGTGATCCTGGGCTCGAAGCGCGCCGTCGAGCGCGCGCAGCGCATCGCGCAGCAGGCGCAGCAGGCGATCCCGTCCTCGGGCAGCGCGCTGCGCGTCCTGCAGCTGCCGGCGAACGTCGACGCCACCCAGCTGCGCGACGTGGCGCTGCAGACGCTGGCCATGCTCTCGCCCGCCGGCGGGCGCCCGGGCGACCTGGCGCGCCGCGTGGCGATCGTGGCCGATCCGCAGGGCGGCACGCTGGTCGTGGCCGCGCCCGAGCGCGACATGGAGCAGGTCCTGGACGCCGTGGCCAAGATCGTGGCCGGCGCCAAGCAGGGCGAGCCCACCAACAAGCCCGTCCTGCGCACCTACGCGCTGACGCAGTCGCGCGCATCGAAGCTGGCCACCACGCTGCAGCAGCTCTTCGGCAGCCGCCGCGGCATGGGCCCGCAGGGCGCGCCGCAGTTCAGCAGCGACGAGCGCACCAACACGCTGATGGTGACCGCACTGCCCACCGTGCAGCAGGAGATCGACGAACTGGTCAAGCGCCTGGACACCGCCGCGCCCGCCAACGACGTGCAGGTGAAGTCGTTCGCGCTGCAGCACGCGCTGGCCGACGAGGTGATCTGGACGCTGCGCCAGCTGCTCTCGGCGCGCGGCGACGCGCAGCCCGTGCGCCTGGACACCGACCGCACCAACAACCGCGTGCTGGTCGCCGGCAGCCCCGAACAGCTGGCCACCGCCGAGAGCCTGCTGAAGGAACTGGACAAGCCCGCGGAGTTCGCGCGCGTCACGGAATTCGTGGCCCTGAAGCACGCCGAGCCAGGCAAGGTGCGCGAGGCGCTCCAGTACTTCTACGGCCCTGACGCCGTGGACGCCGAGACCCCCGCGCGCCGCGCGGTGCGCATCGTGGCCGACACCGCCACCAACAGCCTGGTCATCAGCGCGCCCAAGGAGGAGCTCGAGGCCCTGCGCGGCATGATCGCCAAGCTGGACAGCGAGGACTACGACAGCAGCCTGCAGCTGCGCGTCTTCGCGCTTCACAACGCGCAGAGCGCGAGCGTGGCCGCGGCCATCAACACCGCGTTTAAGGGCGACGCGCAGGAGCGCCAGCAGGCCGCGGGCGTGGGCCCCGACGGGCGCCCGCTGCGCCAGGCGCCGACCTCGCTGGTGAAGGGCGCCAACTGGGTGAGCGCCGTGGCCGACAGCGTCACCAACACGGTGATCGTCAGTGCCAGCCGCCAGAACCTGCAGAAGATCGAGTCCATCGTGAAGCAGCTGGACGGCGCCGACGTGGCCGAGCTGCCCGCGCCGCGCCTCATCAAGGTGCGCGAGGGCCAGAGCCCCACGCAGCTGGCCAACGCGCTGAAGGCCGTGTTCGGCGCCGACACCGCGCAGAAGGGCGTCCGCGCCCCGCGCATGGTGCCCGACGAGACCAGCCGCACCATCATCGTGCGCGCCGAGGACCGCGACTGGGAGCAGCTCTCGAAGCTGGCCGACGAACTGCAGGCCATGCGCCCCGAGGCCACCGGCGGCCTCTTCATGCTGGAATTGAGGCACCTGAGCGCCGAGGCCGCCGCGCAGACCGTGAACGGCCTGGGCCTGACCGCGGCCGGCGCCACCGACCCGCGCGGCCGTGTCGTGCGCGGTGCGGTCAAGGTGTTCGCCGTCCCCGGCCGCAACGCGCTGGCGATCGCCGCGCTGCCCGAGGACCGCGCGATCGTCGAGGACCTGGTGAAGGGCATCGACACCGAGCCCACCTGGGCGCAGGCCGAGGGCGAGCTCGTGCGCCTGAAGCACGCGTCGGCCACGTCGGTGGCGGCGTCGCTGCAGAAGATGCTGGACTCCGCGGCTGCGCCCGGGTCCAACGCGCTGGCCAAGGCGCTGCAGGAGCAGGTGCGCCGCCTGCGCGTGAAGCGCCCCGGCGTGCTGACGCCCGACGTCACGCTGGACCTGACCAAGCCGATCCGCCTGCAGGCGGACGAGAAGACGAACTCCATCCTCGTCAGCGGCGCGTCGGAGAACGTCGAGGCCGCCAAGGAACTGGTGGCGATGCTGGACGACGTCCCGCTGACGGACGCCGTCACCATGCGCATCCTGCCGCTGGAGAACATCGAGGCCGCGGAATTCGCGCGCGTGGTGCGCGAGCTGTTCCAGCAGGGCAAGGCTCTGGGCAAGGTGCCGGGCACCGCGCTCGAGGGCGTGCCGCAGGGCGACGTTGGCAAGGGCCTGGTCGACAGCGTGGCGATCACCGTCATCGACCGCACCAACACCGTGGTGGTGGCCGGACGCGACGAGTCCGTTGCGCTGGTCGAGGCCATGCAGCAGCGCCTGGACAGCGCCAAGCAGATGGGCGCGGTCGAGCCGCACCTGATCACGCTGAAATACGCCGACGCGAAGGAACTGGCCGCCACGCTGGACGCGGTGCTGGTGCAGGGCCAGGCCACGGCGGCCGTCGCGGGCCCGATGCAGAAGCAGGTGGCGCGCCTGCGCATGGTGGCCGCGCAGGCCGACGGCAAGACGGACGTCATCGAGAGCGACGTCTTCGCGCCCATGAACCGCACGCTGATCCGCGCCGAGGACGGCATGAACGCGCTGATCGTCGTCTCGACGCCGGCCAACGTCGCGATCGTGCAGGAACTGGTGCGGCTGCTGGACGTGGAAGCCGCGTCGCCCGCCGCCAGCGTGCGCAGCTACCCGCTGGCCCGCGCCGGCGCCACGGCCGTGGCCCAGCGCCTGACGCAGTTCTTCGACCAGCAGGCGCAGGCCAAGGCGATCCGCGCCGAGGACAAGGTGCGCATCCTGCCCGACGAACGCACCAACAGCCTGGTGGTCAGCACGTCCGGCCGCAGCTTCGCCATCCTGGAGGAACTGCTGAAGCAGCTGGACCGCGAGATCCCCGCTGACCTGCGCGAACTGAAGCTCATCCAGCTGACCCACGCCAGCGCCACGCGCCTGGCGCCGCTGGTGCAGCAGCTGATGGACAGCCGCCTGGACCGCCTGAGGGCCGCCGAGCCGCGCGCCGCCGACCTGCAGAAGGTCACCGTGCTGGCCGACGAGCGCGCGAACACGCTGCTGGTTTCCGGCGGCGCCGACGCGTTCGACGTCATCAAGGGCATCGTGGCGCAGCTGGACAGCCTGGAGCGCACCGAGGTGGCGCCGCTCCACGTGCTGCCGATGAAGCGCGGCAACCTGGAGCGCGTGGCCAGCGCCGTCAACCAGATCATGGAGCGACGCTACGCGGACATGCCGCAGACGGTCTCCAAGCGCGCGCGGCCGCTGGTCATGACCGACCCGCGCTCCAACTGCCTGCTCATCGCCGCCACGCAGGCGGACTTCGACGACATCAAGGCGCTGGTCGCGCGCATCGAGGAGCAGCCGACCGACCCCGCCGTCGCGCTGACGGTGATCCCGGTGCAGGGCGTGCGCGTCGAGACCATCGCGCCGCGCCTGCAGACGGTCATGCGCGAGCGCATGCAGACGCTGGGCGAGACCGCCAAGCCGAGCGACCGCATCTCGGTCGAGAGCGACCTGGCCACCAACACGCTGATCGTGGCCGCCAGCCCCGAGAACGTCGAGATCATCAAGCAGCTGATCGACAGCCTGAAGTCGGCGGGCCAGGACAGCGTGGCCGGCCGCGACTTCGAGATCGTGCAGCTGCGCAAGAGCCGCGCCACCGACGTGGTGGGCCTGCTGGACACGATGTACGTGCGCGAGGAGAACCGCCGCCGCGGCAACGACAGCGTGCGCGCGATCGCCGACAACCGCACGAACTCGGTGATCCTGAGCGGCGCGATGGCCGACGTCACCACGCTGAGGAAGCTGGTGGCGGACCTGGAGGGCGCCAAGCCGCAGGAGATCGTCGAGATCAAGTACGTCCCGCTGAAGGCGGCCAACGTGCTGGAGCTGATCAGCCTGATCGACAGCGTGCTGAGCGGCAATTCGCTGGGCGCGCGCGGCGGCCAGCAGGCCACCGTGGTGCGCTACCTGAAGCAGATCCCCGGCGTCGACGCCGAGGCCGCCGAGATGGAGATCAACGCCGCGGTGCGCCAGTCGATCAGCCTGACGCCCGACATCCGCTCGAACACGGTGATCGTGCGTGCGCCCAAGGAAGCGATGGCGCTGGTCGAGAAGATGATCGCCGACCTGGACCGCGACGACACGTCCGCGCAGAACGTGCGCGTCATCCGCCTGGCGCACGCCGAGGCCGACAGCGTGCTCGAGATCCTGAACGAGCTGTTCCGGCTGCGCAAGCAGGGCAACCTGTACGTGCTGAAGCCGCGCGACACCTCGGGCGGCGGCGGCGACGGCACGCCCGGCAGCGGCGCCACGGCACCGGAGAACGCGGGCCGCGGCACCACGATCGCGGGCCTGGAGCTGAACACGGTGCCCGACGCCAAGCAGGAGCTCGCGATCACCATCGACCCGCGCACCAACAGCCTGCTGGTCAGCGGCACCGCCAACTACCTGAACGCCGTGGACAAGGTGGTCAAGGAGCTGGACACCGAGCAGATCGGCAGCCGCGAGCAGCACATCTACCGCCTGAAGAACGCCAGCGCGACCGAGGTCGCCACCACGCTCAGCAAGTTCGCCGACGGCGAGCGGCAGCGCCTGCTGGAGGCCTACGGCAACAATCGCCAGGCAGTGGCCGGCCGCCTGCTGGACGCGCAGGTCACGGTGGTGGGCGACCAGAAGTCGAACTCGGTGCTGCTGACCGGCAGCCCGCTGTACGTCGAGAAGCTGAAGGGCGTCCTGCGCGAGCTGGACGTCGACCCGCCGCAGGTGCTCATCCAGGTGATGCTGGCGGAGGTGACGCTGGACAACACCGAGGAGCTGGGCCTGGAGTTCGCGCGCGTGAAGGTCGGCGACGGCTACTACGGCGCCGGCGGGTTCGGGCTGAACAAGGGCCCCTTCAGTCCACTGCAGCCCAAGCCGCCCGGGCTCATCGGCCTGGCGCCCGCGCTGTTCAGCGGCCTGGGCGTGCCCAACGTGGCCGTGGGCGGGCCGGACTTCGACCTGCTGATCAACGCGCTCGCCTCGCAGAACCGCGTGCAGCTGCTCTCGAACCCGAGCGTGATGGTGGCCAACAACACCCTGGGCCGCATCCAGGTGGGCCAGACGATCCGCGTGCCCGACGCCGTGACCGTCAGCGCCGCCGGCCAGCAGAGCGCCGTGCGTCCCGAGGAGGTCGGCGTGATCCTGGAGGTCACGCCGTCGATCAACCCCGACGGCTTCGTGAAGATCAACGTCGAGCCCGAGATCAGCCGCCTGTCGCAGCAGACGACCGACATCTCGGAGACGTTCCGAAGCCCGATCATCGAGCGCCGCCGCGCCACCACCACGGTGACCGTGAAGGACGGCGAGACGATCGTCATCGGCGGCCTGATCAACGACCGCTACGAGCGCACCGACCGCAAGATCCCGCTGCTGGGCGACATCCCGATCGTCGGCCTGGCCTTCCGCCAGAAGAGCGAGGCGATGATCAAGACCGAGCTGCTGATCGTGCTGCGCCCGCACGTGATCCGCACGCCCGGCGCCGTGAAGGACCTCACCAACGAGACGATCGACCGCATGACGCTGCAGCCCGGCCTGAAGGACCAGATCCGCAGGGCCGAGCTGAAGGGCATGCAGGGCCGCTTCAACGAGAAGGGCGAGCTGGTCGACCCGATCGGCGCGCCCAGCGAGCCGCCCGCCGTCGACGGCGACGCGCCGCTGGATCCGGTGAAGGGCACCACGCTCGAACAGCCGAAGCCGACCGGTGGCGTGGGGCCGCGCGCGGAGCCCGTGCCTGTTCCTGCCCCCGCGCCCGCCCCCGCCCCTGCCCCTGCCCCCGCTTCCACGCCGCCCGCGAAGCCCACCCCATGACGTTCCCCTGCACCACCATCCTTCCGCTTGCGCTGCTTGCCCTGGCCGGTTGCCAGACCGTCAGCAGCGAGACGTCCGACGGCCGCCCGATGCCGCCCCCCGCGCGGCGCGGCGAGGCGCCGCCATCGGACGCCCCGCTCAACGCGCTGAGCATCCTGTACGGCCCGAAGCCCGCGGACTCGGACGCGAACGGCCGCCCCGACCGCATGGTGATCGAGGCGTACCTCTTCGCCCGCCCGTACCCCGTGCCCACGTGGCGCGAGGGCACGTTCGTGATCAGCGCGTACCCGCCCGGCACCGCCGGCACCGCGCAGCGCCCCGGCGTCAAGGCCTTCCACACGTGGCGCGTCGCGACCCAGGACATGGACCTGGGCCGCTTCAAGAGCCTGATCGGCGAGGGCTACCGCTTCCAGATCTCGCTGCTGGACGACGGCGGCACCGACATCGTGCCCGGCAGCGTGCTGGACTTCACCGCGCACTTCGAGCCGGCCGGCAGCAACCAGCCCGTGTGGAGCGACGGCGTGCGCACGCTTGGCTTCGAACCGATCCGCGAAGGCGACGTGCGCTAGGGCGACGCGCGTACGTGACGCGCACACATCCCCTGAAAGCGAACGACCCGCCCTCGCAGGCGGGTCGTCGGAAGCTGGGGATCTAGGATTCGAACCTAGACAAACTGAGTCAGAGTCAGTTGTGCTACCGTTACACCAATCCCCAGTGATTGGTCAGGACGCGGGATTGTAGCAGCGATTCGGGGCAATCGCGGCATGGTCGGTCATGGCCGGGACGCCCCGGGGCGGGGCGATAAGCGTGGGCCTTAGGGCTTCGCCGGTGCTGCCGGCGTGGGTGCGGGGGCCGATGCCGGCGATGCCGAAGGCTGCGGCGCGGGCTGCGGCGCAGGCGCGGGGCGGATCGCGCGGCGGACCTGGTCGTTCGCGCGGGCTTCCTTCTCCAGCTGTGCCAGCCGGGCGTTGGCGCGGTCCAACGCGGCGCGCAGCTGCGCGGTGTCGGCGTTCGCCGGTGCGGCAGCAGGTGCGGCAGGTGCGGGCGCAGGTGCCGGCGCCGCAGCGACGGGTGCGGGGACGGCCTTCGCAGCGGCATCGGCCTGGGCGCGCGCCGCAGCCAGGTCCGCGTTCGCCTTGGACAGCGCGGCCTTGGTCGCGTCCATCTCGGACTGCATGCGCACGGACGCGGCGGTGGCGGCCGCGGCGGCATCGCGCGCCGCCTTGGCGTCGGCCTGCGCGGTGGCAAGCTGGGCGCGCGTGGCGTCCACGGCGGATGCCGCGTCCTGTGCCTGCTTGCGCGCCTCGGCCAGCGCGGCCTCTGCGGCGGCGACCTGTTCGGGTGTTGCGGC
>JBIKJV010000398.1:0-7023 GCA_044360755.1 Phycisphaerales bacterium | reverse complement strand
ACAGCCATCTGCAGGTTGGAACACTGAAAACGGAACTGCAACAGAAAAAAGCCCTGCATTTGGTAAGGTTTCTTTCTCACCAAAGAGATTGGCTGCGTTTATCCAGGTTTCAAATCAGTTGTTGCGCCAATCTTCAAATAGCATCGATGCTTATGTGCGTCAATATTTGATTAATGCAATGGCTCAAGAGCTTGAAAAAGCGGCCATTAAAGGCGGCGGAACCAACGAGCCAACCGGTATTATCGGTAACAGCAATGTTAACGTAATTTTTGCAGGTGGCGCGGCTTCAAACTCAACCAACGCAAACGGTGCGGCGGTTGTTTGGGCTGACGTTGTGAACGCAATGAAAGCAGTTGAAAACAGCAACGCAATGGGACAAGCCTATTTGACTAACCCATTGGTTAAAGCTGCTTTGCAAACTACTGCACGTCAAGCTTCGGGTGTTGAAGGTAATTTTATCCTTCAGTCAGGTGCAGGAGAGTTGAACGGCTACCCATTAGCGGTAACTACCAACGTGCCTAGCAACTTGTCTAAAGGAACTTCTAGCACCTTGTCTGGTATGATCTTCGGAGATTTCAGCAAATTGGCTATCGCTTCATGGGGCGGAATGGAACTCACAGTAGATCCTTTCTCAGGAGCAACTGCAGGTTTGACTAACATGGTGCTTAACAGCTACATGGATGTAAACTTGTTACAGCCTAAAGCGTTTGCGGTTTGTAAGGATATCGTAGCGTAATTTTAAGGCCGCGCGGGGCCTATAGATACCGCGTGCCCTGGGGCGCTTGATTGCCGCTCCAGGGAGCCAACATGAAAGTGAAATTTGTTAAATTTCCAATTGCCTTAAACCTTGCGTATAACGTAGGTGATGAGGCTGTACTTGAAAGCAAGCAGGCTCAATTGTTAATTGAAGAAGGTTATGCCGTAGAAGTAAAAGAGGAAGTAAAGAAGAAGAAACCGATTAACCCTGAGGAAGGCGATTAAAAATGATCATAGGCAAGCGCATAGTGAGCGTGAGTAACGCAGATACTGACTACATTTCCGTAGCTGAGGCTAAAACCCATCTACGCGTAACAACGTCGGCGGATGACACATATATAAGCAATTTGATAAGTGCGGCGCTTGACATGGCTTCGCATTATGTTGGTTATGAGGTGCGCGAAAGTGTTTGCCGTTATGGTTTCGGTGAATTAGTGGGGCAGCCTGCAACGGTTAATCCATTGAACGGATCGCCATTGCTTGTGGGGAATTATTGCCGCATTCCAGCGCGTGTGATTTCATTGAATGCGTTTTATTATGTCAATGAAAATAATGCACTAACAGCGTTCACTGATTATATAACCGAGCCTGAGCCCTTGTCTAATTTTGGGCTTGATTTGTATCTTAACAGCACGCCGTCAATTTAACGGATGCGCAATCAAAATACATTGCACAGGTAACAGAGGGCTTTGAGCCTGAAAGTTTTCCAGATAGCGTTAAAATGGCCTGTTTACTTATGGTGGCGCAGTATTATGACAACCGCCAAAATATTATCGTTGGCGTGAGTGCTACTGAAATGCCCTACGGATCAGATTTTTTATTGAACAAATATAAATTAAGCACGTTTGCATAATGAACGCGGGAAGGTTTGACGATTTAATTTCTATTTACCGTTACACTACGGAAATAAACACCGATACAGGTGAGCCGATAAAAACATGGTCGAAACTTGCCGATGTATGGGCAGAGGTTAAGCGTAAAAACGGCGTCGAGCAAGTTGCTGCAGAACAGCGCGAAAATAAACAAACAGCAACCGTAAAGATTAGATTTTACGAAGGGTTAAGTGTTTTGGATAGACTTGTTATTGATGGGGTAAATTACAATATTGTTTCGATTAATTCCATTGAGCGCAGGATGTATGACGAACTTTATTGCGAAAGTAGTCAATAATGAAGTACACAACAGGCTTCCAAGAATTAAGCAGGGATTTGAAAAAAGCCCTTGAAAAAATTACACCTAAAGAGGCTTTAAAAATAGTTGAGCAAGAGGGTAATAACTTGGCGCAATCGATTCGACAAAATGCGCCAATGCAAATAATTAAAGAGGACATAGGCGTTATTTCCAAGCCTGGATATGATAGCAGTGTGTTGGTTGGTTTGCGATACGATAAGGGGCCGCGCACCAATTTAGCTTATGCTTTCGAGTATGGCACGGTGAAGCGTTTTGTTAAGCCTAAAAAGGGCAGTAACAGAGCCGCACAGGATAGGAGTTATTATAGGGGTTTTTTATCGCCTAAGCCATTCTTTCGGCCTACTGTTGACAGCAACGCAAATAAAGTTGTAACCAACATAGCCGATAAAATTTTTAAACTTGCAACAAATAAATTAAAATAAAATAATCATGGCAACTACTGGACTAGTTAACGGAACCTTGATAGCAATCTACAAGGACGTTGCAGGAACATTGACAAAAGTGGCAAACGCTACTTCGAGCGATTTTGAATTAACTCGCGACACTATTGACGCAACCAATAAAGATGGCGGCGCGTATAAAGAGTTTTTAATTGGCCTTGCTGGCTGGACTATGAATGCTGAAGGCTTGTTTGAGGAGGATGGAAGCGCTACTGGTATTTCTCCAAAAGATCTATTAACTGACATTATTGCTGGAGCCCCTATCACAGTTGTAATGACTTCAAATGCAACTGGTGATTTAAAAGTTAGCGGTTCTGCTATTATTACTTCATTTTCTTGGAACGCTCCAGTGAACGATGTTTCAACTTTTTCCGTAGCTTTGCAAGGTACCGGAACTTTGACCGTCGGCACTATTTAATTGTTTTGTTTTTCATTCCATGCAAGAGGGCGCAGAAATGCGCCTTTTTGTTTATATTCGCAGAATGGAAATAACGATAAACGGCAAAACACACCCTTTATTTTTCTCAATGAATGCAATCGAGAAAATAATGGAAGCCAATAAGATGACCGATTTTGCAGCATTAGGCGAGGCACAAAACCCTGCAGAAAGTTTAAAATTTGCGCGCATCTGTGCATTTTACGGAATAAAAGCAGGATACAAAAAACAAGGTAAAAAATGCCCATACGAAACCGCTGAAGATTTGGGAGATGACGTTCAGAATTTCACAGAGTTAACAGCAGCAATGGAGGGCTTTAGCGAGAGTGTTAGCGGTTTTTTTCAAGTGAGCCCAGCAGAGGCGAAAGCGGAAAGCCTTTAACCTGGGATCAAATTAAACATATTTCCTATGGGGAGTTAAATCTTACCCCCGAAGATTTGGAGCGCTACAAGCCTGATTTTTTTAGATTGAAACTTGAAGGCATGCGCGAGGCTCAATTTCAGCAATATAAAAATGAATGGGAGCGCACTAGGTGGTTAGCTACTATCGTGCTGTCGCCACATCAGAAAAAAGGCAAAGGAATCAAGCCGCGCGATTTAATAGAGTTTGAATGGGAAAAGCCTAAACTCAACGTAGTTGAAATTGTAACCCAAAACAAACACATATTTGATAAATTGCGACCATGAAGGCAATAAAGGCCGTTTACAACCTACTTATCAATGATGTTGACACGGCGGCCGCCGTCACAAATAGGATTTATCCGGTGCGCGTGCCACAAGGGTTAACATTTCCTGCTATAGTTTTAACGCAAATAACACGCGAGGCAAACGAAACAAAAACGGGCTACTCCATTACAGACGTGGCGCGTGTTCAAATTACCGTTTTAGCAGACACAGCAACCGAGGCAATGACGATAGCGGAGTTAGTGCGCGAGGCCATGTCTCCTGTGCTTCCTGCGATTTACAACACTATTTATGTTAGCAACATTGCATTTCTTGATGAACAGATATTAATTGATGACGACGGTGATGAATTGGGTGTGTTTTACATTGCCCAGGATTACAATGTGCACTTCAATAACGCCATTGTGAGCACGGGTAATCTATTGCTTGAAGATGGTGGATTTATGTTGTTAGAAAATGGCGATAAAATAATATTATGATAAAAAGATTAGGCGTCGTTTTATTTGCAAAACTGCAAGAGCTAGCCAAAGGCATAGCCGAAGGCGTGAGCATAGTGCTGCAAGGCAATAAGAAAATGGAGGCTAGCTCCAAGAAGGTTAGTAAATCCATAGAGCAAAGTTTTGGGCAAGGTGCAAAAAATGCCATCAAGCAAACCGGGGAGCAGATGCTCATTCAAACCGATATTTTGCGCGACCTTGAAATGGGCTTGAAGAAACTTGAAGATCAACAAAAATCCACAGCAAAATACGATTTTCAAGCACAAGCCAAAATAAACAAAGCAATAAAGGAGCAAACGCAAGCCATAGCAGATCAGAAATTTGCACTGCAAGGCTTGAAGATGCAGCAGCAAGAAAATAAATCTGCACTTTCTGAAAGTAGAGCGCGCGCTGAGGACAACTCCCAGGCAATGGAGGCGCTAAATAGAGCAGTCGGCGCCGCTTCAATGGCGACGCTTTTATTAACATCTGATAACAAGAAATTACAACCCGCATTAAATGCCGTGCGCACAGTAATGGCGCTAAGTTCTGCGGCAATGGCGTTATATAATTTGTCATTGCGCGAAAATAATGTGCTTACAATGGTTGGATCTAAACTGCAAAAGGCTTACGCTGTTGCAGTGGGTACAAGTACGGGCGCAATGAAGATGTTTAGAATTGCCTTGGTAAGCACAGGAATTGGAGCGCTAGTCGTAGCACTGGGTTATTTGATTGCCAAGCTTTCAGAAACAAGCGAAGAGACTTCAACACTAGCAGACGAAATCGAGCGCATTGATGCCGATTTAGGAGGGTTTAAAACCAAGGTCGAAAACGTAGCATCGGAGTGGGAGCATTGGATGAATGTTCAAATTATTGCCGCAAAAATGGCAGGCAAAGGAGAAAAAGAACTTCAAAAAATTAGAGATGAAGCCTACGACAATCAAATAAAAAACATTGAAGCCCTTATTCAAGAAACCTACAACGCAGAAGAGGAAGCGCAAAAGGCTGCAAAAGGTCAAATAAAAGACCAGGTAGAATTGACCAAAGAATTAAATAAAATATTTGCAAAATACGAAGCCGAAAGAGCTAAATTAGATCAGGATGTATTTGCATTAAGGCGAAAAAAAGAACTTGAAAATTTACAGCTTAATTATGAAACGCAACAAAAGGCTTTAGAAAATACCAAGAAAATACAAGAGGAAACAAAAACCGCATATTTAAATTACCTAAAAAAGAGCAATGAAGAAGGTTTAAAGTTGGTTCAAATGCGCATCGACATGATGCAGGATGGAAAAGATAAAGAACTTGCTCAATTGAAATTTAACCTAGCCAAAGAATTATCAGAAGTTGAAACTAGTGAAAATTTAAAATCGGCCATTAGAAATAAATACAATAAAGATGTTCAAGATGTAGAAAAAAAATATACAAAAAATGCCTTTGACGAAGAAACAAAGCGCGTTAATGCTGTAGTAAATGCCGAAGTGCAAAAAGCAAACGCGCGCCTACAATGGAACGAAAAAGCAAACAAAGCAATCAAAGAGCAAAACGAAAGGCTAAACTCTCAATTAATTTCCCTTCAAGAACAATTTTATGCGGACATGGCCTTAGCTATCGGGCAAGCGTTTGCAGGTGGTAATCCTATGGAAGGCTTATTTAAAGTAATGGGAAATACTTTTGCAATGTTTTTGGAAACCATAGGACGCGCCATGATTGCGCTTAGTGGTATCGCTGAAGCATTTAAAACCATAGCATTAACCGGAGCGCCTGCATTAATTGCTGGGGTTGGTTTGATTGCAGCTGCAGGATTTGTTAGAGCTAAAATAAATAATACTCCAAAATTTGCAAAAGGTGGTATTGTCAGTGGGCCAACATTAGGTTTAATGGGTGAATATCCTGGGGCTTCAAGCAATCCTGAGGTTATCGCTCCATTAGATAAATTACAATCAATGCTAGGAGGCTCTGCAGATGGAAGTGGGTTTATAGCAGAAACGCGAGTAAGTGGCCGAGATTTATCAATAGTTTTAAACAGATATAACAAAGAAGCAAATCGAACCTAATGAGTTTATTATATTACGGTGAATTTGACGCCTTTAATGGCGATACATGGCGCGCAGAGTTGAGAGATTCTAATTCAGCAACAACAACTGGCACTGAATTGGTTTTAGCGGGCGATGGCATTACATTTAAGCATGACGGAGACGGCGATGAATTTTATAAAAATCCAATTCGCTCAGCTAGTTGTAGTGTATTTTTCAATGTAACTAGCACAACTGATGAAACATTTTTTCAAAATTTGTGCATTGAAAATGAAGGCGACAAGGCTATAGTTATTTATAAAAATAGCTCATTGTATTGGGTTGGTAGAATATTGCCAGATATAAATCAATATCAGCGCAAGCCATTAGTTAACACTGTTTTTGAAGTTGTTGGAGTTGACACATTGAGTTTGTTAGATCAATATACAATTGATCGAGATTGGTTTACAAACGATAGAATAAACGGCATAACTCTAATAAAAAATATTTTATCAGTTACTGGATTAGAGGATTTTTGGACACAAGTCGGAGCAACTAATTTTATTGCAGATGCTTTATTTACCTATAATCAAACTAGTGGCAGCACATATCATTTAGCAAATTATCAGTTTAATTACTTGTCTTTCTATGAGGATATAAGCAGTTTATTAAATCAAAAATTTCCTGATTTTGAAGGCGCCATAAACTGCAAACAGGGTTTAGAAAATATATTACAAGTATTTAATGCACGCATTTATTTAATAGATGGGTTGTTTCAGATATTCCAGCCTCAAAGTTTTAACGCTGGAACTACTATTATTTACGACATTTACAACACTAGCGGAACATTAGTAACCAATAACGCAAATTACACTCATGGCGTAAATATTAGCACCAATCAGTTGCGTCCTAAGTGGAGCGATTTCCCAACGGTAACAGCTCAGCCTGCTATAAAACAATTAAAAACTAAATTAAAAAACAGCTTAGCCTATAAATTTATTTTTAGAGATAGATTTAGCGTAAGT
>JBIKJV010000138.1:0-7047 GCA_044360755.1 Phycisphaerales bacterium | reverse complement strand
ACGCACCGCGCGCGAAGGTCCTGCCGTCCGGCACCGCGGCGGAGGTCAGCGGCCAGTCGGTCGCGATCGGCTGGCCGGCACCCTCGAAGCTCCACGGGCCCATGCTGAGCGCGCTGGGCGACCCCACCAGCAGGACATGCTCGGTCGGCCCCGACGGATGCGGGCCGCCCTCGGCGCGTTGCAGCGCGCCGCGCACCGACGCCAGGCGCGTCTCCGGCGTGCCCGCCTTCGGGTCGTACTCGACGACCTCGACCGCGTACTCCAGGCGCCGTCGCTGGACCAATGCGCGCGCCGCGTCGCCACCGGCCGCACCGGCGGGCACCACCAGCGTCCAGCGCCTGGCCGGGGCGGGCGCACCGGCGCACCAGGCGGGCACCCGCGTCGCCGCGCAACCTGCGCCCACGGCAGCCAGCGCCGACAGCGCCACCATCGCGCAGGCCGCGCGTGCCAACCGGGTCAGCCGTCGCACGTCAGTTGCCCACGCCGATCTGCGCGTCCAGCCATGCCGGCACCGCGTCGATCGAGAGCTTCTCCTGCTGCTGCGTGTCGCGGTGGCGCACCGTGACCGTCTGCGCGGAGAGCGTCTCGCTGTCGATCGTGATGCAGTACGGCGTGCCGGCCTCGTCCATGCGGGCGTAGCGCTTGCCGATCGACTGCTTCTCGTCGAACTCGACGACGTGCTTCTTGCGCAGCTCGCGGAAGAGCTTCTCGCCGACCTCGGGCATGCCTTCCTTGTTCACCAGCGGGAAGACGCCGGCCTTCACCGGCGCCATGCGCGGGTGGAACTTCATGAAGACGCCGCTCGGGCGGCTGGGGTCCGGCGTGTAGGCCTCGCAGATGAGGGCCAGCGTGCCGCGGTCGGCGCCGGCGGACGGCTCGATCACGTGCGGGAAGTAGCGTTCGTTCTTCGCCTGGTCGAAGTACTTCGCCTTGTCGTTCTTGCCGCTGTGCGTGGCGTGCGCGCGCAGGTCGAAGTCGGCGCGGTGCGCCACTCCCTCCAGTTCGCCGAAGCCGGGCGCGGTGAAGGGGAAGCGGTACTCGATGTCGCTGGTGCCGGCGCCTTCCTTGGCGTAGTGGGCCAGTTCGTCGCGGTCGTGCTCGCGCAGCTGCAGGTTGCCGCTGGTCAGGCCGATCGACTGCCACCACGAGAAGCGCCAGTCGCGCCACCAGCGGTACCACTCGTTGGCCTCGCTGGGGTGGATGAAGAACTCGATCTCCATCTGCTCGAACTCGCGGCTGCGGAACGTGAAGTTGCGCGGCGTCACCTCGTTGCGGAACGCCTTGCCCACCTGCGCGATGCCGAAGGGGACCTTCACGCGCGTCGAATCGACCACGTTCTGGAAGTTGACGAAGATGCCCTGCGCGGTCTCGGGGCGGAGGAAGGCCTTCGAGTCCTCGTCGCGGACGGCGCCGCAGTGGGTCTCGAACATCAGGTTGAACATCCGGGGCTCGGTCAGGCTGCCGGGTTCGGGCGCGTCGGGGCCGACGGTCCGCGCGCGCTCGTCGGCCGAGATCGCGGTGAAGGGGCGCAGCACGTGCCGCGCCGGATCCGGCGCATCGACCTTCTCGTACTTGCAGAGGGCCTTCATTGCCTTCGTACGCGCCGCGTCGTCGCCTTCGACGAACGCCCACAGGCGCGCGCCCGGTGCGACCGCGCCCAGCACCACCAGGTGGTCGGCGCGGTAACGGGCCTTGCTGGCGCGGCAATCGACCATCGGGTCGTTGAAACCGCCGACGTGCCCCGAGGCAACCCACACCTTGGGGTTCATGATGATCGTGCAGTCCAGGCCCACGATGTCGACGGGCTGGCCGAACGGCCCGATCAGCTCCCGCTGCACCACGTCCTGCCACCACGCGTTCTTCAGGTTGCGCTTCAGCTCGGTGCCCAGGGGGCCGTAATCCCAGAAGCCGTTGATGCCCCCGTAGATCTCGGAGGACTGGAAGACGAACCCGCGGCGCCGGCACAGGGCGACGATCTGGTCCATGCTCTTGGCGGCGGGGGTCCCGTGGTCGGTGGCTTCGGACATAGGTCGGGGATTGTAGGGAAACGCCGCCCGCGGAGGGTTAGCATCGGCGCCCCTCATGGCCACCCGAACCACCCGCCGGACCGCCCGAGCCCGTTCCCGCCAGCGCGCCGTCACCCCCGAGGACCTGCTGTGCCTGGTCGGCGTGGGCGATCCGCAGATGAGCCCCGACGGTTCGCACGTGCTGTTCGTGCGCAAGGTGGTCAACGAGAAGAACGCGTACGAGACGTCGCTGTGGCTGGCCGATGCGTCCGCGCGCCGCGCGCCGCATGCGCTGACGAAGGGACCGAAGGACGGCTTCGGGCGCTGGAGCCCGGATGGGTCGCAGGTGGCGTTCGTGCGCGCGGATGCACGCAAGGCGCCGGTGCTGATGGTGGTGCCGGCGAAGGGCGGCGCGCCGCGCCCGGTGGCCGAGATGCCGCATGGCACGATCCGCGACCTGGCTTGGAGCCCGTGCGGCACGCGCCTTGCGTTCAGCTTCCGCGCGACCGCGCCCGAGTGGACGCCCGACGCCGCCGACGCACGGCGCGAGCGCGGTGCATCGACGCCTCCGCGCGTGATCGACGACATGTGGTACCGACTGGACGGCGATGGCTACTTCGGCGCGCAGCGGTTCGCGCTGTGGGTGGTGGCGGTGTCGGGCGCACCGGGTGCCGGCGCGAAGCGGTCGAGGAAGTCCCGCGGCGCGCGTGCCGCTGCGCCCGGGAAGCCGGAGTGCGTCTTCGACCGCGACGCACTTGGCGGGTTCACCTACGACTGGGCGCCCGACGGCAGCGCGCTGGCGATCGCCGCGAACCTGGACCCGCGCGCCCTGTGGAAGCCCGAGGAAACAGGCCTGTACGTGCTGACGCTGGGCGCGCCGGGCAAGCACCGCCTGGGGCGCCTGGTGGGCCTGCCTGCCGGCCCGAAGAGCCACCCGCGCTGGAGCCCCGACGGGCTGCGCATCGCCTATGCCGGCCGCGCGGGCAAGGACAGCGCCTACAGCACCGCGAACCTCGAGCTCTTCGTCTACGACGTCGCCGCGCGGCGCGCGCGCAGCCTGACCGGCGGCACCGACGCCTGCCTGATGGCCGCGACGCTCACCGACAGCGGCGAGGCGTCGTTCGAGCCGCAGCTGCGGTGGCTGCCCGATGGCAGCGCGATCTTCTTCCGCGTCGGCTGGCACGGCGGCGGGCTCATCGCGAGCATGGGCCTCGACGGCGGCCCGATCGCGTTCCACAGCGAGCCCGGCGAGGAGGCGTCGCTCGGCTCGTTCAGCGCCGACGGCTGGCGCCTGGCCTGCATCCGCAGCACGCCCACGCAGCCCGGCGAGGTGCACGTGGCCGAGGTGCAGGGGGCGCTCTTCCCGATGCGCCGCGTGACCGGCTTCAACGACGCGCTGGTCTCCGAGCTGCGCCTGGCCGTGCCCGAGGAGCGCTGGGTGAAGGCGAAGGACGGCCACCCGGTGCAGTGCTGGGTGATGCGCCCGCAGGGCGCGCGCGGCCGGCTGCCGGCGATCCTGGAGGTGCACGGCGGCCCGCACGCGCAGTACGGGCTGACGTTCTTCCACGAATTCCAGCTGCTCTGCGCGCAGGGCTACGAGGTGTGGTTCTCGAACCCGCGCGGCAGCAAGGGGTACGGGCAGGCGCACACCGCCGCGATCCGCGGCGCGTGGGGCACGAAGGACTGGGTGGACGTCCAGGCCGTGCTGAAGGCGATGCGCGCGTCGAAGGGCGTGGACCGGAGCCGCATCGGCATCATGGGCGGCAGCTACGGCGGCTACATGGCCAACTGGGCCGTCGCGCACGACCACGGCTTCCGGGCCGCGATCACCGACCGCTGCGTGAGCAACCTGATCAGCCACGCCGGCAACAGCGACCACCCCGAGAATCCCGACCGCTACTGGAAGGGCGCCGTGTGGGACCGCCCGGAGGCGCTGTGGAAGTCCAGCCCGATCGCGCACTTCAAGGGCGTTCGTACGCCGATGCTGATCATCCACTCCGAGGGCGACCTGCGCTGCAACGTCGAGCAGGGCGAGCAGGTCTACGCCGCGCTCTGCACCCAGGGCGTGCCGGCGCGGTTCGTGCGTTACCCGCGCGAATCCAGCCACGGCATGAGCCGCATGGGCCCGCCGGACCTGCGGATCCACCGGCTGCGCGAGATCGTGGCGTGGTGGGCGAAGTGGATGGTGTGAGCGGGGGCCTTGGCCCGGCTGCCGTCCGGCGTGCGCGGGCTCAGCCTGCGTCGCCCGCGTTCGCGGTCTCGAGCACGCGGACCTCGGCGCCTGGCTCGGGCAGGCCCGATCCGTCCGACGCGCCTTCCGGCGCCGGCGGCGCCAGCTTCCCGACGATCCACATGGAGCGCTCGAACAGCGCCATCGCGAACTGAAGGCCGGTGCCGCCGCTCGTCGGGGCGGACGCGGCGATGTCCGCCCGCATCTGCTCCAGCATGCCCCCGCGGTCGCCGGCGATCATGCCCAGGGTGATGATGTCGTCTGGCGATCCGTCCCGGATGCACTGCACCAGCTGGGTCAGCACCATGTGCAGGCCCTCGGTCATGCCCATCAGCAGCGCGCTTCCCGGGTCGAATTCGTCGGCCCGCTGGCGCGCGCGCTCGGCCTCGATTGCCGCGGCGAATCGCATGAGTTCGTCCACCAGCTGGTCGATCGAGCGCTGCCGGATGTCGAGCGCCAGCAGTTCCTCGGCGTCCTCCCGCGTCAGGCGCGACTGCGAGAGCTCGTGCAGCGCCTCGCGGATCTCGGCGCCGAGCGCGTGGCACGACTCGGCCAGCTTGGCGCAATCCGCCCGGTCGCGCGCCCCGTCGGCGCGGACCGAGTCGAGCAGGTCGGGGAGCGTGACGATGATCCGCAGCTGTTCCTGTGACGCCAGGGCAAGGAAGCTGGCGGGGTCGACGCCCACTCCCTGGTCGATGTGCTGCGGCGTCGCCAGGTTCTGGGCGGAGGTCGCCGGGCTGAGCTTGGCGAGCCAGCGTTCCCACCGGTTGCCCGCGGCGTAGGACAGGCCGACGCAGATCAGCTGCTGCTCCAGGAACACCACGGCGAGCATGCGGCTCGGTTCCGGGTTGAGCGTCGCGTGCGCGAGGTCCATGAGGCTCGGCAGGCCGAATCCCTTGGTCACCGCCACCTCGATGGCGAGCACCGCCCCCGCGAACGAGTTGATGATCGCCTGGAAATAGGCCAGCTGTCGCGGCATCCCCCGCGAGCGGCTGCCCAGCAGCAGCACCGTCAGGCCGACGCCCACGCCGGCGCCGTGGACGATCATGGCCGCCTGCCGTTCGTCCAGCATGCCGCTGGCCGAGAGCGAGACTGCGATGACCACGATCGCGGAGGTCGACTGGATGATCAGGCGCGCCAGCATCCCGAGCAGGAATCCGAACGTCAGCGAGTCGCCGATCTGCAGGGCGACGTCACGGAACCACGGCTGATGCGGGATCGGTGCGGTCGCCTCCTTCAGGAACTCCAGGCCCAGCATCAGGAGGCCGAGCATGAACGCGCCGCGCCAGGCGGGCAGGAACTCGCGTCCTGCGCGGAAGGTCGCCAGCAGCCCGCCGGTGCCGAGCACCAGGGTGATCGCCGTGCGGACGTCGAAGGATGCGATGAACGGGAGGACGACCGTGCCCAGGTTCGCCCACGCGATCATGGTGAGGCCGCGCCGCAGCGTCAGCAGCCGGCTGGAGACGAACCCGGAGACGATGAAGGACGCGGCCGTCGAGCTCTGGGCGAACGCGCCCAGCAGGAAGCCCCAGAGCGCCGCGAGCGCCCCGGACGACGTGAACTGCGCCACGCGCTTCCGGATCGACCGTCCCGACAGCGACTGCAGGGACTCGCGCACGCCTTCCAGGCCGTGGAAGAAGAAGGCGAGTCCCGCGAGGAACATGGCGCCGGCGGAAATGGCCGTGTAGCTCGTCATCGGTCTGCCGAATGGACGCCCGGAGGCTCCGAGCGCCGGGCTGTGGGCACACCTCGTGCCGTCGCCATGAAATCGGGTTGGAAGGTAGCCGCGGAGTCCGGATTTGCGCGTGGCGGCTCTGTCTCGATTGCATTAAGTCGTCGTCGCGGCTCGGACAGGGGCCTTGGCGATGCCCGTTGGCCCCGTCGGGGCGAGTTGCCCAGCCGTCCTATCATCCGCGGAATGCCCGACCCACGCCCCACGCCCGAGCAGGCGATGCACCACGTGCACGAGCTCCTCCGCTTCATCGGCGAGGACCCCGCCCGCGAGGGCCTGCTTGACACCCCCAAGCGCGTCGTCAAGGCGATGCACGAGCACTTCTGGGGCTACGGCGCCGACCCGATCGAGCCGCTCTCGCGGACCTTCAGCGAGGTCGAGGGCTACGACGAGCTGGTGCTGCTCTCCAACATCCAGGTGCACAGCCACTGCGAGCACCACATGGTGCCGTTCGTGGGCGTGGCGCACGTCGGGTACATCCCGAACGGCCGCGTCGTCGGGCTCTCGAAGCTTGCGCGCGTGGTCGACATCTACTCGAAGCGCCTGCAGGTGCAGGAGAAGCTGACCGCGCAGATCGCCGGCGCGATCCACGACACGCTGAAGCCGCACGCCGTGGGCGTGGTGGTGCAGGCGCGCCACTTCTGCATGTGCTACCGCGGCGTGCAGCAGCCCAACGCGATCACGACCACCAGCAAGCTGTACGGCACGTTCCTCTCGAACGCCGCCGCGCGCGCCGAGTTCTTCCAGCTGATCGGCACCACGAAGCCTGCCGAGGGGATGTGAGCGCCGTGGGCGCGCGGATCGGGATCGACCTCGGCGGCACGAAGGCCGAGGTCCTGGCGCTGCGTGCCGACGGCACCGAGGCGCTGCGCGCGCGCGTCGCGAGCCCGAAGGAGTATCCCGCGCTGCTCGAGGCGCTGGCCGGGCTGGTCGCGCAGGCCGACGCGGCGCTGGGCCGCGCCGATGCGCCCGTCGGCGTGGGCGCGCCGGGATCGCCGAACCCGCGCACCGGGACGCACCGCAACTCCAACCTGCTGGCGATGAACGGCAAGCCCTTCGAGGCCGACCTGCGCGCGAGC